>DNGH01000035.1 GCA_003486285.1 Actinomycetota bacterium | reverse complement strand
CCAGTCTCCAGTCCCCAGTCTCGAGACAGAGTCGTCTGTCGTCTCCTGTCTCAGTCCGGCCCCAGCTCGGCTCCCGAGATCACCACCACTTCGTCCGTTCGCAGCGCTTCGTAGTCCTCTCGATCCGCGACGACCACCGGGCACACCAGGCCGTACAACTCCCGGGCCACGAGCGCGCCGAGGAGGATGATGTCATCGGGGTGGCGCAGCACGATCGCGGCAGGGGCGGTGCCGAGACGGATCGCCTCGGCGAGCACACTCGACGAGGACGAGGAGCCCCGCCCCGACGGCATGACCACGATCCGCCCGGTGAGGGTGGCGCCGGCCTGGGGGTGCCGGCGGTCGATCAGTTCCCCGGTCTCCGGGTCGAGGCCCCCCCACATCGAGAGCGGGGCGTCGAGCACGAGCACCGCGCCACGGGCTTCGCCGGGGAGCAGCAGGCGCACGCTCATCGCCATCCGGCCGGGTCGATCCGGACCTCCCCGGCGGCGGCGGAGGTGACGCAATCGGCCAGGGTGCCAAAGGCGATGTCCACGCCAAGATTGCCCGGGGCGTAGTAGGCCATCTTCCCCGAGTCGGTCATCACCACGCCGGCGGTGTTGCGGATGATCGGCGTGATGTAGGCGCAGGTGTCGGTGACGATCTCGACCCCGGCACGGCGCAACGGATCCACCAGTCCGGCGACCGCTGCCTCTGCGAGGACGTCACGCGACGTGTTGACGTAGAACTCGACCCCGGGGTGGATGGTGCGACCGTCGAGCAGTGCGGCGAGGGTGCGGAACTCGGCGAGCGAGAAGTGCGGGGTACCGACACTGACCGCCGTCAGCGCACCCGAGGTCCGGGTCGACAACTCGGCCCGGGCGGCGACGAGTCGTTCCAGGTCGACCCGGATCACCGCTTCGGGTTCGGCGCCACCGAGGGCGGCGGCGAGGGTCGGAGCCTCCGGGGTGCGGCCTACCGCGTGGAAGAGTGCCACTCCTCCCGATGAGGCCGCGGCGGCTCCCAGTGCCTTGAGGGCGTCCTCGGTGGCGTCACCGGGGAGTCCGACGATGGCCACGACCGCGGTTCCGGCGAGGCCGCCGATCAGGTGGCCGATCACCGGGTAGAGGATCGCGGATTGCAGCACCCGATCCGGGATGTCGCTCAGTTCGAACACCACCCGGGCCCGCCGGTTCTCGTCGCGGTGCAGGCCGGCGTCGGGGACCCGCCCGGTTATCGCGGCACAGATGTCGATGAAGTCCCCGTAGCGGTCGGTCCGGGCGCCGAGCACCGAGTTCGCGAAGACGATGGCATTCGACTCCGCCCAGGCGATGTGCTCGCCGAAGCCGGGACGCGGTGCTGTCTGGTAGGGCGCACAGGTCCAGGTCGGGGTGCCACCCATCGCCACGTAGGCCTGCATCAGACGGCGCCCTCTCTCCTGGAGCCGGGTGTCGCCGCGGAACAGGTGGGGATGGAGCAGATCGAGTGTCGCCACGTTGAGGGTGGTGGGGATGACCACCTTGCCGCCCTCGCCGGCGAGTCGTTCGGCGAAGTCGAGTCCCGCCTCACCGTGATACAGGCAGGAGTCGATGTGTGCCGACGTGACGTCGATCAGGCGAGGGGCATCATTGGCTTCGGCTACGGCGAGGATGATCCGCATGGCGAGGGCCGCCGCAGGCCCGGCTTCCCCGGAGGCGAGGGCCCGGTCGCGGTCGGTCAGCGTGAGCACGGGCCGAGTGTGGCAGAAGCCGTCAGCCGCACAGGTTCGCCGACAGCGTGAGCGCCGCCGCTGCAGCGGACCCCGAGAGGGCGGAGTCTTCGAGGGTGAGTCGCACCTGCAGCCCTCCCCGGCAGGGCCGCCCCGCGTCGAGCAGGGTGCGCACCGCCTCGGGCCAGGGGAGGAAGTACTCGACCGGCTCGGCGCCCTCCACCTCGATCCGCACCGCCAGCCCGGGGCTCGACGCCGGCAGCGTCGTGGGGAGGTGGATGCCTTCCTCGCCACCGGCGAGGCCGCTCATTCCCCTCGGCCCCGTCCCGGTATCGATGAGGATGACGACCTCGTCGCTGCGCAGCGCGGCGCCGAGGTCGAAGAAGACCCGGAGTGATGCGGAGTACTCGGTGGCTCCCCACGGATGCTGGTCCTCGCAGAACCGATAGATCGGATCGGAGGGAGCGTCCAGCGGCTCGAAGCCGTAGCGGATGCCACCAGGGGTGAACAGGTGGGCGGCCGTCGACTCGTCCGGATTCGGCGCATCGAGGATGTACCCGCCCCCGTCCATGTCGAGGAAACGAGCGGACATCACCCCCTCGGCACCCCCTACCGGGAGGATGGTGCCGACGCACACGTATCCGATGTTCGGATCCTGGGCTTGTCCGAAGAAGACCTGGGGAAGCGTGACGTCGCAGGCGCCATAGGTAGTGGTCGGCGGGGGATCGGCCAGCCAGCCGCAGATGTTTGTGGCGGTGAGTTCTCCGGGGTAGAGGCAGCGTCGCCCCACCGTGGACTGCAGTCCGGGGTGTGAGACGACAACCGCGAGACAGCCGTCACCCTCGTCGTGGAGGGCGAATGAGGTCTGGCCGATGACCCGGGTGCGGACCTCGGGTCCCCTGGCCGCCTCCGCCGGGGGTGGCCGCTGTGGAATGGTGGTTCCGTCGTAATGGCCCTGGGAGCACGCACTCACCAACACCCCGAACAAGAGCGCCGTCACCAGCTGGCGCGAGGTCATTGCAGGGATGGTACGGCTGCTGAGCCATGAGCCGCGAGGCAAGTAGTGGCAGGAACGGGTGCCGGGTGCCAGGTGCCGGAAATACCCCCCACCGAGCGGGCTACGCCCGCTCGACTCCCCCACAAGGGGGGAGT
>DNGH01000105.1 GCA_003486285.1 Actinomycetota bacterium | reverse complement strand
TGATACCTGATACCTGACACCCCTTGCTGTCGGCGGCGACCGATTCGCGTTTACCCTCGCCCAACGGAAAGGAGGTGACCGTTGGAGCGTCTCACTACCTACTCGCACGGGGCTGGTTGAGCTTGCAAGCTCGCCCCTGGTGAGTTGGCGCAGGTCCTGCGCCGCTTGGACAACCTACCGGCCACCCGCCACCCCGACCTGCTCGTGGGCTTTGCCGGGTCGGACGACGCCGGGGTGTTTCGGGTTCGCCCCGACCTCGCCCTGGTACAGACGGTGGACTTCTTCACCCCGATCGTCGACGAGGCCGACGATTGGGGACGCATCGCCGCGGCCAACGCCCTCTCGGATGTGTACGCCATGGGCGGCACTCCGCTCACGGCGCTGCAGATAGTGGGATGGCCGCGAGAGGTCCTCCCCTTCGACCTGTTGGGCGAGGTCCTCGCCGGAGCCGCCGAGGTGTTCGCCGCTGCCGGGGTGACGATCGTCGGCGGTCATTCCATCGACGACCCCGAGCCCAAGGTGGGTTTCGCCATCACCGGGACCATTCACCCCGACCGGGTGCTGCGCAATCGCGGCGCCGAACCCGGCGACGTCCTCGTGCTCACCAAGCCGATCGGGACGGGAATCATCTCCACCGGGATCAAGCGCGGGGTGGCCGCGGTTGCGGTGCGCGCTGCCGCGGTGGCGACGATGGTCACCCTCAACGACCGGGCGGGCCGCGCCGCGCTCGCTGCCCAAGCTCGCGCCGCCACGGATGTGACCGGATATGGATTGCTCGGCCACCTCCAGGAGATGCTCGCCGGGGTCGGGGCCGAGATCGATGCCGCCTCGGTGCCGCTTCTCCCCGGGGCCGCAGAACTCGCCGCCGCCGGGGTCATCCCCGGAGGCACCCGCCGCAACCTGGAGCATGCCGGGGGCTTCACCGACTTCGGCGAGATCGATCCCACCATGAGGATCCTGCTCGCCGATGCCCAGACCAGCGGGGGGCTGCTGGTGGCGCTCGATCCGGGCCGCAGCGGGGGCTTCCTCTCGGGACTGACCCGGGAGGGGGTGTTTGCCGCGGTCATCGGAGAGATCACTGCCGCGCATCCAGGAAGGATCGTGGTGCGATGACCGAACCGCCCGCTGCCGACGCCGCCCGCCTCGCCGCCATCGCCGACGCCCTCTCCATCGGCCGGCTGCGGCATCACATCTTTCTGTGTGCGGAGGCCAGTACGCCCAACTGCGCCACCCCCGAGGAGGGCCGGGCCACCTGGGCCTACACCAAGGCGCGCCTCAAGGAACTCGGTCTCGCCTCGAACCCACCCCCCTGGAAGGGCGACCGGTCCGCCACGCCGACGCCGCAACCGGGGGCGGGATCGGTGCTGCGCACCAAGGTCGACTGCCTGCGGGTGTGCGAGCAGGGGCCGATCGCCGTCGTCTACCCCGAGGGGGTGTGGTACCGCGGGGTGACGCCGGAGGTGATGGAGCGGATCATCACCGAGCACGTCATCGGCGGCCGCATCGTCGCCGACCACGCGTTTGCGGTGGACGATCTCGGCCCGGACCACACCTAGGCTCGATGGGGTGAAGCGGCGCAACCTGTTCGCGACCTTGTTCCTCGCCTGGCTCGCCTGGCGCATCTTCGGCAGGGAGGTCGGCCCCAGGTTCACCGGTCCGCAGACCCGGCCCCCGGGGCCGATGGGGCGGACCCTTCTCGCCGGCCGCCACGAGTTCTTCGTGCGTGAGGACGGGCCCGCCGAGGGGCCGCCGCTGGTCTTGCTCCACGGCTGGCTGTACGACGGGCATGCCACCTGGCATCGGGTGCTGCCGCAGCTCGCCGCCACCCATCGCATCTACTCCATCGACCTGCGCAGTCACGGGAAGTCCGATCGGGTCCGGGATCGGTTCGAGATCGCCGACGCCGCCGACGAGGTGGCGCGCGTGCTCGACGTGCTCGGACTCGGAGCGGCGCCGGTGGTCGGTTACTCGATGGGAGGCATGACCGCGCAGGAGCTGGCCCTGCGCCACCCCGGGCGGGTCACCCGTCTGGTGCTGGCCGCCACCGCCGCCCACCCCGTGCCCTACCCGCGGGGGCTGACGGTTCCGGTCTTCGTGATCGGCCGCGCCCTCGGCCGCATCGATCGCACCCTCCTGCCGCGCCTCGCCCATCGGTATCTGCTCGCCACCGGTGTGATCCCTCCCGAGCACGCCTCGTGGCTGTGGCAGATCCTGCTCGACCGCGACACCGACCTCTACTACGAGGCGGGCTTTGCGATCCTTCGCTTCGACGCCAGGGATCGAGTGGGGTCGATCGCGGTGCCGACGCTGTGCATCATCCCGACCGATGACCAACTCATCCCGGCCCGCCAGCAGTACGACACCGCGTCCCGAATCCGCGGTGCGATCGTGATCGAGATCGTGGGGGCGCGGCACGAGGCGGTGCTGAGTCATCCCGAAGACATCGCCAAGGCCATTGCCGGCTTCGTCGCCTGATCACCCGGAAACGATCGATCGCCCCGTGACCGGGGCGATCGCTGACTATCTCGGTTGGTTCAGGTGCCTCTAATGCTCGCGGCTGGCGAACTGCTTGGCGATCAACAGTCCGACGGCGACGACCACGAGGAGCAACAGGATCTTCTTGACCACTGGGAACTCCTTGTAAGTGCATTTGATTGTACCGAATCGGCAGGGGCAGGTGGCGGCACCGCGGTGGGGTGCGGACGGGTGCCGGGTAGCCTGGGCCTGCTCCCGTGACCCACTCCCTTCCGCACGCCCTGCCCCCCGGGGCGCCATCCGCGGCCGCTCGCCGCGGCGCCGTCTGATGGTGCGCTGGCGCGCCTGGCTGGCGCTGATCAAGCCGCGGATCATCGAGCTGCTGCTGATCTCGACCGTGCCGGCGATGGTTCTGGCCGCCGGGAAGTGGCCGGGCACCGGACTGGTCCTGGCCACCCTGGTCGGGGGGATCCTCACCGCCGGTGGAGCCAATGCCATCAACAACGTCGTCGATCGCGACATCGACGCCCGGATGGAGCGCACC
>DNGH01000140.1 GCA_003486285.1 Actinomycetota bacterium | reverse complement strand
ACCGCCCCCATCCCACCCCCCGGGACTACTGGGTCGTCGCCCTGGTGCTCGGCGTGATCACCGCCGCGGAGGTGACGGTCACCTACCTCGACGTCCTCGATGCGGCCGTGGTGCCGCTGCTGCTGGTGATGGCGGCGGCCAAGTTCCTCATCGTCGTCGGCTGGTTCATGCATCTGCGCTTCGACGCCCCGATCTACCGCAAGCTCTTCTACCTCGGGGTGATCGCCGCCCCCATCCTGTTCGGAGCGGTCCTGTTCACCTTTGGGGTCCTGATCGGATGACGTGATGAGCGTCGGCCTGGACGCCTTCCCGTTCCATTTCCACCCGGAGGTTCTCGGTGTAGTCATCGCCCTCGTCGGGGCCTATGTCTACGGCATCCGGCGCCTCGGCCCGCGCCTCGCTCCCACGGGCCAGCCGGTGGTGACCGGCCGCCAGATCGCCTGGTTCTCCCTGGGCGTGTCCACCTATTTCGCCTTCGAATGGTGGCCGCTGCACGACATCGCCGAGCAGAGCCTTTACAGCGTGCACATGGTCCAGCATCTGGTGCTTACCTTCGTGGTGCCTCCGGCGCTGCTCAAGGGGACCCCGTCGTGGCTGCTGAGCCATCTGGTGCGTCCCATCCTCCCGGTGCTGCGCGTCCTCACCAAGCCGCTGGTTGCCCTGATCCTGTTCAATGCGGCGCTGGCGTGGTTGCACGCCCCGGGGGTGGTGGGTGGCATGCTCGACGATGCGCCGTTCCACCTCCTCGCCCACGTGATCGTGGTGGTCCCGGCCTTCCTCATGTGGTGGCCGATCCTCGGCCCGATTCCGGAGCTGCCTCGGCTGTCGCCTCCCGCCGCCATGGGTTATCTGTTCCTGCAGTCACTGGTGCCGTTGATCCCCGCCTCGTTCCTCACCTTCGCCTCCGAGCCCGTCTACGACTCCTATGTGGGCACGGTCAGGTTGTGGGGCATCGGTGTCCTCCAGGACCAGCGGGTCGCCGGCCTGATCATGAAGATCGGCGGCGGTGCGGTGCTGTGGCTGGCGATCACGGTGATCTTCTTCAAGTGGGCCGGGGAGGAAGAGCGCTCCGCCGCCCGGGAGCGCCTCGCCCTGAGATCATGAGACGGCTGCTGGCGGCCGGCCTGCTCGTCGTCGCCGCCTGCGCCGGGCCCCAGGACCGCGTCGATGGCGTGGTGGTGGCGGTCGACGGAGGGCTGGCGGGGGTGGTCTCGTTCGAGATCGTGACCGGCGCCGGGGACCGCCTCGGCTTCGTGCCCGAGGCCGCGCTGGAGTCCTTCGCCGATGGGGCGCCACTGTCACATCTCAACGAGCATCTCCGCACCGGGGTCAGGGTGCGTGTCACCTACGAGGATCGCGCCGGGATCCTGGTGGCGGTGGCGGTGTCCGACGCCCCTTAGGGTGGGCTAGCCGCGGTGACGGGGCGGATGGGCGGCGATGAAGGCGGTCCCGAACAGGACCACGGCGGCCACGCCTCCGAAGACGACCAGGGCGACGGTCTTGTCCGCCTCGAGCAGCACCCGGCTCAATCCGAAGACGATCCCGGCGGCGATCACCAGGCCGATGGCGGGCAGTCCGACGGCGGCCACGGCATCGCGCACCAGGTGCCCCAGTGATCGGGGCACGGCGGCACCCGTCAGACCCAGGGTCTCCGGCCGGGCCAGTCGCTCCATGGCGACCACGATGAGCAGGCCGGTGACCGCGCCGGCCACCAGGGCGACGACACCGGCGCGGAAGACGCCGATCGTCACCGTGTTGGCGACGATGTCTCCGGCCACGCCGACCGCGGCCCGGGCGGCACCGAAGGCCACGGGGGCGCCGACCAGCGCTCCCAGGACTGCGATCGGCCCGAGGCCGTAGCGCCGCGAGTCGGGGTCGGTCTGGGCGATGATGGCGTAGCCGAACATCGCCAGGACCGCCCCGGCGGCCGCGCCGGCCACGGTGACATAGAGGTAGAGGCCGGCCTGGCTGACCGCCACCACCGCTCCGACGACGCCGCTGTCGAGCGTGGGCACCGCCATGCCGGAGTCGACGATCCGGGCGGCACCGATCGCCAGAGTGAGGAGGCCGAGGCCGGCTCCCACGAGTGATCCTGCGATGGCTGCGGCGAAGGTGCGGCGGAACACGGGCTCCTCAGTCGTCGTGGTCGTGACGGGGGAGTGTAGAGGGGGCATCGGGTGCCTCGCCGCCCTCCGCCGATGGTGCCGGCTGGGTCCGGGACCGCGCCTTGCGCTCCGCCCAACGCACCCACAGCATCACTGCGACGATCGGGGCGGCGAACCACGCCAGTTCGTCCCAGCCTCCCTGGTGAGCGAGGAGGTGCACCGCGCCGAGGGTATACGCCGTACTCCGCCGATCGGCGAACTCAGGCGCCGGGAGCCGTCGTCGTGGTCGCCGCGGTCTGGTCGCAGGCGTCGGGGGAGTAGATCCCGGTGACCAGGGCGTCGGCCGCCTGGGAGTCCACCGGGCCCCACAGCAGCACCGAGTCGTTCGGCGTCAGCTTCAGCTGGAAGGTGAGACCGACGTTCTGGTCCACCACGAATTCGATGGAGTAATTGGAGTAGATGTCGTTGAGTTCGGCCACCGTGTCCAGCACCCGCAGCCCGGAGAGGGTGGCGATGTCCTTGGTGGGCGAGGAGACCCCGCCGTAGTCCAGGTCGAGGCGGTAGGACACGAAGGCGTTGTCGCCGGGCTCACCGCGCACCACGATGACGAGCGGGCCCCAGTTCACCACCCGGATCGACCACCCCGGGCACTCCCCAAAGGTCCCCGACCCGACGATGAACCCGGTGTCGTCGGTGGGCGGGCCGAAGGTCGCGACCAGCCGCCCCAGCACCTCGTCGCCATCGGCGCCGAAGTCGAGGGGCCCGATGTCGTCGGAACTGAGTTTCAGGTCGCTGAGGGGGATCGGATCCCCGATCGAAGCGATCGGGCCGGCACCGGTGCCACCGTCGGGAAGCGTGATCGTGGCCCCCGTGCCATCGTCGGGGACCGTCGTGGTGGTCTGGCCGGGAAGGGTGGTCGTGGTGGTGCCGTCGGGCAGCGTGCTGCTGGTCGTGGTGCCCGCAGCCGCGGTGCCGCCGCCGCCGTGCATCAGGCCGAAGGCGACCACGCCCACCGTCCCCAGGACCAGGGCGAGGGCCAGGCCGACCAGCCAGGGGTTGGGCTGATCCTTCGGCGGGCGGCGCGGACCTGAGCCGCGCGGGCGCGCTGCCATGGCCCGGGAGTGGGGCTCATACTCGGGATCGAACGAGGGGATTGGGTCTCCTCGCTGTGGCCCGCGGGGCGTGTCTCGATCCAAGGTCCGTTCTCCTCGCCGCTGCCATCCTACGGGGGCTCGCAGTCTGGGTGCGTCAGGTTCAGTCGGCCGGGGAGAAGTAGGGGGCGAGGAGTGGGTTCGCCGCAACGACGATGCTTTCGAAGGTCGCCCGGGGAACCAGCACCCAGCGGCCGTCGGGGTCGACGTAGTCGGCCACCGGCAGCACCGGCCGGGCGATCCCGGCGATGTCGAGCCTGCGCAGCTCCCAGGCCGTCGCCACGGCACTCGCCAGGGTGATGCCGTCGTCGATGGCGAACTCGGATGCCAGCTCCGCGGCGAGCGCCGCCAGTTCCGAGATGTCATGCATCTCCGTGACCTTGCCCATCGCCTGCAGCAGGATGTCCTGCTGCCGTTGGTTGCGCACCAGGTCGTTGCTCCCCAGATCGACCCAGCGCCCGTCGATGAAGCCCTTCGTGTGCCGGGAGCGCACCCAGGCGAGGGCCTGGTCCCCGGACACCCGGCTGCAGCCCGCCGGCAGGTTCAGGGGGATCGGATCGACCCCGAGGTCGCGAACCGCGGAGTCGGTGCAGATCTCGACGCCGCCAACCCGGTCCACGATCCGGCGGAACCCGGTGAAGGTGAAGACGACGAAGTGATCGATCTTGACCCCGGCGAAGTCCTCCACGGCGATGGCGACCTGCTCGGGCCCGGTGGCATAGGAGCCGCAGCCGTTGAGATTCGCATTGATCCGGGTCATCCGCCCGGAGCAGGGGTTGCGCAGGTACAGGTCGCGCGGAATCGACACCAGTACCGGGGTCGAGCCGTCGGTGGGGATCATGAGGACCATGATCGTGTCGGCTCTCCGGCTCGATCCCAGCGACTCGCGTTCGTCGCTCCCCAGCACGAGGTACACGTCCATGGTTTCGTCGGCGCCGGCGCGGGATGCTGCGGCGTACTCGTCGGGCGACACGGCCACTTCGCCACCGGCGACCGGCTCGGTGCTCTCGAGAGGGTCGATCGCCTCCTCGACGTAGGGGATCGTGGTGGGGGTGCGGTCGGTGTTGTTCGGATCCTCGAGGGCGCTGCGGGCATCGCCCGGTTCGAACGCCACCCGCGCGACATCGTTCCAGGCGAACCAGAGCCGGGCTGAGGTCCAGCCGGTTCCGGCGAAAGCGGCGATCGCGAGCACGATCGCCGCCCGTCTGATCACCGAGCCGCGTGCCGTCATATGCCGAATGTAGCGGTCCCGCCGAGTGTTGGTTCAGCTCAGAGCGCGCCGCAATGTGGCCGGATCGTCACTAGGAGTGTCGCAGACGAAGCCGCGGCAGACGTAGGCCAGGGCAGATCCCGCCGGGGCCGTCCGGCCGGCGAGGAGCGGGACCACTCCCGTCCCGGCACCGTCACCCTGGGCGAGGAACACCTCGGGCCGATAGGCCTCCCGCACCACCTTCAGCAGCCGGGTGCGGTCGTGGCCGACGATGGCCACCTCCCGAGGCGGAGCGAGGAGGGTGTGCAGGACCGCGAGGTGGTGGGCCACCCCGGCGGGATGGCGGTCGGCGCTCCCGGCTCCCAGCCGCAACGCCGAGTCGAGGAGGTCCCACCACCGCGATTCCCCGGTGAAGGCGGCCATGTGGAGGAGGGCTTCGGCGGCTAGGGAGTTGTCCGATGGCGCCGGCAGGTCGAACCGATTCTTGGGACGCGCCACGAGACGCTCGGCGTCGTGGGCGGTGGCGAAGAAACCATCACCGGATGGGTCGGCAAACCGGTCGACCATGGTGGCGGCGAGGTCCGCCCCGGCGCCGAACCAGGACTCCTCCCCGCTCGCCTGATAGAGGGCGAAACAGCCCAGCGCCATGGCGGCGTGGTCTTCGCAGTACCCTGGCGGGCCGAGCCGTCCCCGCCGCCAGGAGCGGTGCAGCCGACCCCCGCCGACCATCTGGTCGAGGACGAATCCGGCGGTGCGGAGCGCGGTGTCGAGCAGCGCGGGATCTCGCAGCACGATGGAGGCCTCGGCCAGTGCCCGCACCGCCAGGCCGTTCCAGGCCGCGACCACCTTGTCGTCACGCAACGGCCTCGGCCGCCCGTGTCGGAGCAACCGGAGCCGGGCGATGGTGGCATCGATCTCCGCCTCGAGTTCGGCCGGGTCGAGGTCCCAATTTTCGGCCACGGTGCCGGGGTGGCGGCGGGAGAGGACGTTGCGTCCCTCGAAGTTGCCCGCGGCGGTCACCCCCAGGCCCGCCAGCACCGGGCCGGCGGCGCTGCCGGCGGCGGCGGCCACCTCGTCGGCGGTGAAGACGTAGAAGGTGCCCTCGGCGCCCTCCGAGTCGGCGTCCTCCCCGGAGGCGAACCCGCCCTCGGGGAGCAGCAGGTCGGCCCGCATGTAGTCCGCGATCTCGGCGGCGATGGCCGCCAGGGATGGGTCGGTGCCCGGCCCCGCCGCATGGGCGTAGAGGCGGAGCAGTTGGGCGTTGTCGTAGAGCATCTTCTCGAAGTGGGGCACGGACCAGGCCGTATCCACCGAGTAGCGGGCGAAGCCTCCGCCGACGTGGTCGCGGATCCCGCCGGAGGCCATCGCCCGCAGCGTCGCCACGACCATCGGCAGCGCCTGTGGGGCCCAGGCCTCGCGATGGATGCGGAGCAGGAACTCCAGCGTCGGGGCCTGCGGGAACTTGGGGGCGCCGCCGAAGCCGCCGAAGCGGGGATCGAACTCGTCGCGCATCGCGGCGTAGGCGCGCTCCAGCATCTCCCGCCCGGGGAGCGCGGCGAGGGCCGGTGGCTCCACCGCGAGGGCGGCGGCGAGGCGGCGCCCCTGCTCCTCCATCTCGGGGCGGCGTTGCTCCCACGCCTCGTGGATCGCCTCCAGGACGCGGCGGAAGGAGGGATGGCCGGGGCGATCGGTCGGTGGGAAGTAGGTGCCCGCAAAGAACGGCTCGGCGCCGGGGGTGAGGAACACGGTCATCGGCCAGCCGCCCCGGCCGGTCGTCGCCTGTACCGCCTCCATGTACACCCGGTCGACGTCGGGGCGCTCCTCGCGATCGACCTTGATGCTCACGAACCAGCGGTTCATCAACTCGGCGATGCCGGCGTCCTCGAAGGATTCGTGGGCCATCACGTGGCACCAGTGGCAGGTGGCGTATCCCACCGAGAGCAGGATCGGAACGCCGCGCTCCCGTGCCGCGGCGAAGGCATCGTCACCCCACTCGAACCAGTGCACCGGATTGCCGGCATGCTGCAGCAGGTAGGGGCTCGAGGCATCCCCGAGGCGATTGTGGCCCGGCATCGGGGGATCGTACGGGTGGTGTTGCACCCAGGTGCTCCGGCGAGTGGAATGATCCGATGCCCGCCTCGCAGTCCCCGAGCGTCCTCGTGGCCTTGCTGTTCGCCGTCATCGGGGTCGGCCTGATCGTCTCCGGTGTCCTGATGGTGGTCGATGGCGGCGGAACTGCGGCGAGCCCCACCACCGGGGCCGACCCGACGGTGGTGACGACTGCGGCCCCGGTGACCACGGCCGCCCCGGCGACCACAGTCACCACCGCGGGCGAGCCCGTCGTCATCGCCTTCGGGGCCCTCACCGACGCCACGGGGACCATCACCCTCGAGGCACCCACGACCTGGGTCGACGTGGACCCCGGCCCCTGGACCAGCGATGGGGTCGACATCGGTCCGTCGCTGAGTGCGGCGGTGGATCTCCATGCCTGGATCGAAGGATGGGAGACCCCGGGCATGTTCGTCGGGGTCACCGACCAGCTGACCGCGACCGAGGTGATGGGCGACTTTGCGGGTTCCTGCCAGGCCGACCGGCTCGAGCCGATCGCCGTCGCCGCTGGGACCGGGACGGCGCAATGGTGGTGGTGGTGCGGGGAGGCCGCGGCGTCGTTCTACGTGGGGGTGGTCACCCTCGAGGACGGGAAGGTCCTTCTGTTCCAGATTCTGGACAGACCCGAGGCCCTGGCGGTGGTGGTCGAGCACGTCCTGGGGTCGTTCCGCTACGCCGGCTGACCCTTCGGCACCGAACGGCGCCGTTTGCGTCGATTTGAGGAATGGTTTCCCGATTCAGGGGTTCCCAAAGAGGGCCGCCTATGTCATAGTGGGCGAGACCCGACCCTTGTGAACGATTTCACAAAGTCGCCGATTTTTCGGCCACTTTCGCCCCAGACCACTGAGAGGACACCAACAACCGATGGCAGTCGCCAAGACGCGCCGTGAGCGGGATCGCAACAAGCTGACCGATGATCGCGGTCGGCTCACCACCGACCTGGTCAGCCAGTACCTGACCGCGATCGGTGAGTACGAGTTGCTCACCGCCGAACTCGAGGTCGAGTTCGCCCAGAAGATCGAGGCCGGCGAGGAAGCCACCGCTCGGTTGGAGAAGCGCGACTACAAGGGAAAGGCGCAGGAGGTCGAACTCAAGCGCCTGAAGCGCCTCGGCATGCAGGCCAAGGACGACTTCCTCACGGCCAACCTGCGGCTGGTGGTGGCCAACGCCCGCCGCTACGCCAACACCTCCGGCATCGACTTCCTCGACCTGATCCAGGAGGGCAATCTGGGGCTGATCCGCGCCGTCGAGAAGTTCGACTGGCGCAAGGGGTTCAAGTTCTCGACCTACGCCAC
>DNGH01000130.1 GCA_003486285.1 Actinomycetota bacterium | reverse complement strand
CCGAATCAACAGTCGTAATACAGCATGAACTCCCAGGGGTGCGGGCGCAGGCGGACCGGATCGAGCTCGTGGGTGCGCTTGTAGGCGATCCAGTCCTTGATCAGTCCCTCGGTGAACACGTCACCGACCAGCAGGTACTCGTGATCGGCCTCCAGGGCGGCCAGCGACTCCTCGAGCGACCCCGGCACCGTCGGCACCTTGGCCAGCTCCTCCGGGGGGAGGTCGTAGAGATCCTTGTCGACCGGGGCGCCCGGGTCGATACGGTTGGCGATCCCATCGAGACCGGCCAGGAGCATCGCGGCGAACGCCAGGTAGGGGTTGGACGACGGGTCCGGGCAGCGGAACTCGAGGCGCTTCAGCTCGGGACGCCGGCTCACCACCGGGATCCGGATCGCCGCCGACCGATTGCGCTGGCTGTACACCAGGTTCACCGGGGCCTCGTACCCGGGGACCAGGCGGCGATAGGAGTTCGTGGTCGGTGCGGCCCACGCCATCAGCGACGGGGCATGCTTGAGCAGCCCGCCGATGTAGTAACGGGCCATGTCGGAGAGCGAGGCGTACCCCTTCTCGTCGTAGAACAGCGGTTTGCCGTCGAGCCACAGGCTCTGGTGGCAGTGCATCCCCGATCCGTTGTCCTGGAAGATCGGCTTGGGCATGAACGTGACCGTCTTGCCGTACTCCCACGCCGTGTTCTTGACGATGTACTTGAACAGCGTCACACGATCGGCGGTCTGCAGCAGGGTGCCGTAGCGGATGTCGATCTCGGACTGGCCGGCCGTCCCCACCTCGTGGTGCTGCACCTCCACCGGGATCCCGGCGGCGGCGAGGCGCGCCGCCATCTCCGAGCGCAGGTCCTGGAAGTGGTCCGTGGGAGGAACCGGGAAGTACCCCTCCTTGTAGCCCGGCTTGTAGCCGAGGTTGCCTCCCGGTTCCTCCCGCCCGCTGTTCCAGGCCCCCTCCTCCGAATCCACTTCGAAGAATGCGGTGTTCTGCCGCTGGTCGTACCGCACCGAATCGAAGATGTAGAACTCCGCCTCCGGTCCCCAGTAGGACGTATCGGCGAGGCCGGTGCTCTTCAGGTACGCCTCGGCCTTCTTGGCGACGTAGCGCGGGTCCTTC
Organism: Actinomycetota bacterium; assembly: GCA_003486285.1. GTDB lineage: Bacteria > Actinomycetota > Acidimicrobiia > Spongiisociales > UBA11373 > UBA11373. Next base: position 5,759 of record DNGH01000130.1, on the reverse strand, counting down.
TCGTACGGCTGCCCGGTGATGGGATCGCGCACCCAGCAATACAGGATCAGGGTGCGCCGATCGCGGAAGGAGTCCTCGACCGCGGTTTCCGGGTCGGGAAACAGGAGCATGTCGGACTCCTGGATCGCCTGGAAGCCGCGAATCGATGAACCGTCGAAGCCAAAGCCCTCGTCGAAGGACGCCGCGGTCAGCTCGGAGGCGGGGACCGTGAAGTGCTGCACCTGTCCGGGCAGATCGCAGAACCTCAGGTCGACGAACTCGTACTCGCCATCGGCGACCATCTTCAGCACGTCCTTGGACCCGGGCATGGGCAGCCTCCTGTCTCGGCTCGTCGGTGCGACCCAGCGTTGTACCCGCCACCGATTTCCGGTCGGTTGCCGATCTGTGAACGCTGTGTTTCGTGAGGGTACGGCCTCTTCTCGCGCCCCACGCGGACCCGTACCATGCCGCGCCGGAGGTGATCCCATGGGCAAGCAAGAGGACTACGTGCTGCGCACGGTGGAGGAGCGGGGGATCCGCTTCATCCGCCTCTGGTTCACCGATGTCCTGGGATACCTCAAGTCGTTCGCCATCACCCCGGCCGAACTGGAGACCGCATTCGACGAGGGGATGCAGTTCGACGGATCGGCGATCAACGGGTTCTCCCGGGTGCAGGAGGCCGACATGCTGGCGCACCCCGACGCCACCACGTTTCAGATCCTCCCCTGGCGCGACGACCACGTCGGCGTGGCGCGGATGTTCTGCGACCTCACCACGCCGGACGGCGAGCCGTTCGAGGGCGATCCCCGATCGGTGCTGAAGCGCAACCTGCGCCGCGCCGCCGATCTCGGATTCACGTTCTACGTCGGCCCCGAGGTGGAGTACTTCTACTTTGCCGACTCGGGCCCGGTGCCGCAGGTCCTCGATCGGGGCGGGTACTTCGATCTCACCCCGCTCGACACCGCCCAGGAATACCGCCGCAAGACCATCATGGTGCTCGAGAACCTCGGCATCCCGGTGGAGGCGTCACACCACGAGGTCGCCCCCAGCCAGCACGAACTCGACCTGCGCTACACCGATGCGCTCTCGATGGCGGATGCCCTGATGACGACACGGCTCGCCGTCAAGGAAGTGGCACTGCAACACGGCATCCACGCCACCTTCATGCCCAAACCCCTCGAGGCATACGACGGCAGCGGATTGCACCTCCATCTCTCCCTCTTCGAGGGTGACACCAACGCCTTCCACGAGGCCGGGGCCGAATACGGGTTGTCCCGGGCCGCGAGGGGATTCATCGCCGGTCTGCTGCGCCACGGGCGGGAGATCACCGCGGTCACCAATCAGTGGGTGAACTCGTACAAGCGCCTCGTGACGGGGTTCGATGCTCCCGTGTGGATCACCTGGGCGCGCAACAACCAGTCGGCCCTGGTCCGGGTCCCCACCCCCAAGAAGGGCAAGCCGAACAGCACCCGGGTCGAATACCGCTCTCCGGACCCGGCCTGCAACCCCTACCTGGCGTTCTCGGTCATCCTGGCCGCCGGTCTCGCCGGGATAGAGGGCGACTATCCGCTCCCCCCGGAGATCGCCGACAACGTCTCCGGCCTGTCTGCGGCGGAGTTGACCGCAGCCGGGGTCGGTCGGATCCCGGGCAACCTGGCGGCCGCCCTCGAAGCCATGGAGACCTCGGAGCTGGTGGCCGGAGCACTCGGCGAGCACCTCTTCGAGTGGTTCCTGCGCAACAAGAGCGCCGAGTGGGACCGCTACCAGCGGCACGTGAGCCGGTTCGAGTTGGAGGAATATCTTCCGATTCTCTAAGGCAGAAGGTGTCAGGTATCAGGTATCAGGTATCAGGTTCCGAAGCGCATTGGTTATCTTGCAGGTCTGGGAGTCTGTGACCTGACACCTGAAACCTGACACCTTCTTCATGAACCTCGCACACCACCCCGAGCGGCTCTCCCCGGCCCTGGCCGAGGCTCTGGTCGAAGCCGGCTTCCGCCTGGAGCCGGTGGCCGATGCGGCCGCGGTCATCGAGGCGGAGCCAGAGGGCGGATGGGCGCTCCTCGTCATCGAGTTGGGTGACGACCCCACCGCGGGATTGGCCCTGGCACGGCGGGTGAAGGACTCCGCCCCCGTTCCCATCCTGGTGGCGGCGGCGCGGCGCCACACCACCGAACTGCACGCGTCGTCCTGCGACGACTTCGTGCTCGCTCCCCTCGACCCGGATGAGGTGGTGCTGCGCGCCTCGCGGCTGGCGGCCCGGACGAGCATCACGGCCGCCCAGGAGTCGATGACCTTCAAGGATCTCACTCTCAACCTGGCGACCTATCAGGCGACGGTGGGGTCGGCCCCGATCGATCTCACCTACATGGAGTACGAGCTGCTGCGGTTCTTCGTCACCAACTCGGGGCGGGTGTGGTCCCGCGAACAGCTGCTCAGCCGGGTCTGGGGCTACGACTACTTCGGCGGGGCCCGCACCGTCGATGTCCATGTCCGCCGCTTGCGCGCCAAGCTCGGCGAGGAACGCGCCTCGTGGATCGCCACGGTGCGCAGCGTCGGCTACCGCTTCGGCTAGTGGCGGCGGACGTCTCCCTCCGCCGCCAGCATCCGTCGCAATGCCTCCAGCCCGCGGTGCTGCAACGAGGTGACTGCGGTCAGCGGCTTGTCCAGGGAGCGCGCCACCTCGGGGAGTGACAGGTCGCCGTAGATGCGCAGCGCCAACACGTCGGCCTGGTCGGGGGTGAGTTCCTGCAGGAGGCGGCGTGCCGCCTCCGCCTCGATGAGGCCCATGACCTCTGCCTCGACATCGGCCGAACCAGACCGATCGAGATCTTCGTCCATTCCCACCGACTCGAGACGGCGTACCGAGGCTCGCACCGCATCGACCCGGCGCCGGTGGGCGATGGTGAGGGTCCAGGACAGGAAGGCATGCCGATCACCCTCGAAGCGCCGGATCGAGCGCACCACGTCGGCGAACACCTCGGCGGCGACATCCTCGGGATCCGGCGTGCCCCGGGTGACGAGAAAGGCGACCACACGACCCGACACGAGTCGAAACAAGTGGTGCCAGGCTCGCTCGTCACCGTGCTTGGCCGCAGTCAGGATCGCGGCAAAGTCGCCGTGGGCTTGTGCTGGCACGACCGCCATGATGCTCCTCGACCCGAATTAACGCGATGTGGACACCCGCCTTGCGGCGGGTGTCCACAGTGAGAACTTCACTGGTCTATGGCAACGTCGTGGTGGTCGTCGTCGGAGGACCCACCGGGGTACTCACCGGAGGACCCACCGGGGTACTCACCGGAGGACCCACCGGAGTGCTCACCGGAGGACCCACCGGAGTGCTCACCGGAGGACCGCCCGGAACCCCATCCGGTGGGCCGGGCGGAGTCTCGATGGGAGCCCTGCCGCGGCCACCGATGGCGTGGGCGAAGTCGGCCACCGTCTGTCCATCGATGTTGCCGACGTTGTCGGAGAGGTAGGTCAGCAGCGCCATCACCTCGTCCTGTACCTCGGTGGAAACCGCCGGATCCATGCCCTCGGCGGCAGCCAACAGGGCCGAACCGGCTCCGGTGTCGTCGGGGACCACCGCGGCGGCGTGTTCGAGGCCGTGGCCGGGCGAACCGCGCTGGGCGAGCACGATGGCCTCGGTGATGCGCTCAGACGCCCCACCGTTGCCGATGCCCACCGACTCCAGAGCTCGGTCGAGGCCGTAGAGGAAGTCACCTGGAGTGGCGCCGTTGGCGGCATAGGCGACCCCGCCCAGACCCCCGACGCACATGACGGTCGCCGCCACTGCGGCCGCCGCCCGGGTGCGCAGCCGGCCCAGGAAACTCGGGCGGCGGGTGGCGCCGAAGATCGCCGGATCGGCCAACGCCGAGAAGTCGGCGGTATCCGCCTCGTTACGCAGCCTGAGGATGAACTCCGTCATCCGTTCGTCCGACACGTCCGCACCTCCACGATGTACACCATGTAATCGCCGCCGCCTCGAAGAACCATACGGGTAAGTGCCTGCGCCGTCCGGCGCGGTACCCTGGCGCCTCGCCTCCGAGGGGGAAGCGACCATGTCCGATCCGATCATCGCCGCGGCTCGCCGCGCCGCCGCCGAGTCCTTCGGCGTGCTCGAGGCCGCCGTCGACGGCCTCGACGCCAGGGCTCTCAACGCCCGACCGGCCGGGGAGGACACCAACTCGATCGCGGTCCTCACCACCCATGCCCTGAAGTCCACCAGGATGCTGCTGGGGATCGCCGTGGGCCAGCCGCCGCTGCCCCGGGACCGCCCCGCCGAGTTCGCCGCCACCGCTACCGGGCCCGAGGCCCTCCTCGAACTGCTCGGGACCCTCGGTGCCGACATCCTGGCCACCCTCGACGATGCCGGCACCGTGGACTGGTCCGCCGTCAGGAGCTTCCCCCGCGCCGACGGCACCCGCGCCGAGATGACCGCGGCGTGGGCCCTGATCCACGGCATCGATCACCTGCGCGGCCACGCCGACGAGGCGGCCCTGACGCGCCACGTCGTAACCGGTTCCCGGTGACGCCCCTGCGCCCTTCGGCTCGGCGGAAGCGTCGCCGCGCATTCCTACTCTCCCGACCGTGACCCCGGACCCGACACCCCCGAGCGCCCGCGCCGTCCTCGGCGGCGGTCTGCGCATCGTGGCGCGCTTCGTGAAGGCGCGCCCGTGGTCGTTCACCTCCGCCGTCACCGGGGCCGCGATGTTCGCCGCGTCGATCATCGCTTCGTCCGCCGTCATCGGCTGGATCACCGACAGCGCCATCATCCCGATCCTCAACGAGGGGGAGCCGGCTTCGGATCACATCTTGGGAGTGGTCCTGGCGGTGGTCGGGGTAGCCCTGTGGCGGGCGGCGGCCATCGTCATGCGCCGCACCTCGGCGGGCTGGCTCCAACTGCGCAACCAGCAGGATCTGCGCCGCAAGCTGGTCGAGCACCAGATGGAGCTCGAGCTCTCCTGGTTCGGGCAGCAGTCGATCGGCAACCTCCTCTCCGTCGCCGACAACGACACGGAGCGCAGCACCGGGGTCCTCGCCCCCCTCCCCTACGCCACCGGGGTGTCGCTACTGGTGGTGGGAACCGTCGTGCTCCTCACGCTCCTCGACATCTGGCTGGGGGTGGTGGCGTTGTGCGGTATGACGCTGATCGTCTTCGTCGAGGTGCGAGCGGCGATCACGCTCTACCCGGCATGGGAGGGCATCCAGACCCAATTGGGGGTCGTCACCGGAGTGGCTCACGAGAGCTTCGACGGCGCCCTCACCATCAAGTCGCTGGGACGCGAGGAGATGGAGACCGAGCGCTTGCGTGCCGCCTCCGAGGAGTTGCGCGACCGCGGCATCTACGTCGGAGTGCGCTGGGAGACCTACCGCACCCTGATCGTCGTGCTGATCCCGGCGGTGAGCATGGTGGTGTTGTGGGTGGGAGCGCTGCGAGTCGATGCCGGGGCGATCTCCCCGGGTGACATCGTCACCGCCCTCTACCTTCTGTCGTTGCTCACCTTCCCGATCCAGTTGATCGCATTCGTGCTGTTCGACATGGCGGCATCGATCCCCGGCTGGAAGCGGGTCGAGGCGGTGCTCGAGGCCGACCAGCGGGTGGTCTACGGACCCATCCAGGCGGTACTCGAGGGCGGGGCGGCTCCGGTGGACTCCGACGCGGTCGACTTCTCCTACGAGCCGGGACAGGCGGTGCTCTCCGACGTCGTCGTCGACATCCCGGCCGGGCGCACCGTCGCCGTCGTCGGACCCACCGGCTCGGGCAAGACGACGCTGACCCT
>DNGH01000291.1 GCA_003486285.1 Actinomycetota bacterium | reverse complement strand
GCGGTGCGGCCGGTGCTCGACCTCGCCGAAGCCGCCACCGGCGACGCCGCCGCCCTCCGCCGGGTGTTGATGGGTCCGCTCGTGGCCCTCACCCTGTCGGCCACCCGCGAGATCGAGCGCCGCGCCTCGGTGCGGGGCTGGGCAGACGCCCTGGAGCACGCCGGGGACCGGGTGCGGCCGGTGGCGATGCTGCTGGCCGCCCCCGGCTGGGCGACCGAGCAATCCGCCGCCGACGGCTTCTGGCACCTCTGGACCACGCTCCCCGGTCTGGTGCGCCTCGCCCTCGACGATGCCGGAGACCGGCGCGCCCTGTCCTCGTTCTCGCAGGCACTGGATCGGCTGCGGGAGCGCGATCCCGCAGCCGGGTTGAGCACCTACGCGGCGATGGTTCGATCCGAGGACTTCGAGGCCGAGCCGCTCATCTCGTTCCGCGATGCCGATGCCGATCGGGTCACGCTGACCACACTCCATCAGGCCAAGGGCATGGAGTTCGACGTCGTCTTCATCGCCGACGCCCGCGAGGGCGTGCTCCCCGACCTCCGCTCCCGCGACTCGTTGCTCGGGACGCGTCATCTCTCCCCCAACCTGAGCGGAGACGACCGGGCCTACTCCCGATTCCGCATCCAGGAGGAGCGCCGCCTCGCCTACACCGCGATGTGCCGGGCCCGTGCCCGGGTGGTGTGGACCTGCACCGTCGGCGCGCCCGATCACAGCGGCGGCGCGCCGAGTCGATTCCTCTCGCTGGTGGCCGGCAGACCGCTCGACGCTGCGGTGCAAGGACCCGAGGAGCACAGCACACCCACCACTCCCCGCGATGCCGAGGCCTGGCTGCGCCGCCGCATCGGCGATGCCACCCTCCCTGCCGCCGAGCGGCTGGCCGCACTCGGGGCACTGGCCACCGACGACCCCTGGCGTCCCCGCCCGATCTCCGCATTCGCCGGGGTGCTCGCCCCTGGCCCCGACTCCGGCCTGCTCGGTCCCTCGCCCCGCCTGTCCCCCAGCCAGGCGGAGGCCTATGCGACCTGTCCGCGCCGGTACGCCTTCGAGCGGTTGCTGCGCATCTCCGATGGTGGGTCGAAGTACGCCGACCTCGGCGCCCTGATCCACAGTGTGCTCGAGGTCGTCGAGCGCACCGCGGTCGGAGCCGGAGCCGACCACGGCACCATCGAGGACGCCCTCGCGGTGCTGAGTGCCCAATTCGATCCGGCGGCATTCGACGGGCCCCCGTGGGCGGACTCATGGCGAGCCCGCGCCGAGCGGATCCTCCGTCACCTGTATGCGTGCTGGCCGGGCAAGGGCCCTGCGGTGGGTTTTGAGACCGCGGTGGAGTACGAGCTCGACGGCGTCCACTGGGTGGGACGGGTAGATCGCGCCGAGCAGCGTGAGGGCGGCATCCACATCATCGACTACAAGACCGGGACCAGCGTCCCCAAGGTGGACGAGGCCGCCGGTGCGGTGCAGCTCGGCTTCTACGTCCTCGCCTCGGGTGACGACGTCACCGGCGCCGAGTTCTGGTATCCGGGCGACGCCCCGGGCAAGCGCAAGAGCGTGACGGTGCGCAGCTTCAAGATGGGGCGAAAGCCCGAGGTGCTCGCCGCGATGCTCGCGGTGCAGCGCGGCGTGCTCGCCGAGGAGTGGCCCACCACGCCGGGGGACCACTGCGAGCGCTGCCCGGTGCGAATCGTCTGTCCGCAGTGGCCCGAGGGTCGGGAGGCCTACTCGTGACCGCGAGAGCGCACTTCACCCCGACGCCGGAGCAGAGGGCGGTCATCGAGCATCCCCTCGAACCGCTGCGCGTCGCCGCCGGTGCCGGCTCCGGCAAGACCGGCACCATGGCGCAGCGGCTCGCCTTCTTCGTGAGCAGTGGCGCGGTGGCACCCGAAGAGGCGCTCGGCATCACCTTCACCAACAAGGCCGCAGGTGAGCTCGCCGACCGCCTGCGCGCCACGCTCCCCGAGGCCGCCGCCGAGGGGCGCGAGGTCGAGGTGACCACCTACCACGGGTTCGCCCACGGGCTGCTGCGCGAGTTCGGTCCGCTGGTCGGGACCACGCGCGAGGCCCGCATCGTCACCCCCGGCTACTCCCGCCAGCTGATGCGCGACGCCATCTCCGCCGGCCCCAGACCGCTTCTCGATCTCACCCAGCCGGGGAAGGTGGTCGACCGCATCGCCGGGCTGGCTGCGGCGCTCGGCGACCATCTCCTGACGGCCGCGGACCTGATCACGACCGAGGACAACGAGGTGTCGGCAGAGCGCAACGCCCTCGCCGCCGTGCTGGCGGACTACGAGCGCCGCAAGCGCCAGCTCGGAGTGGTCGACTTCTCGGACCTGGTGACGCTGGCGCATCGCCTGGTCACCGAGAACCCCGAGCTCGCCGCCCGCATCCGGAACCGCTATCGAGTTGTGCTGCTCGACGAGTACCAGGACACCAACCCGGGCCAGCGCGAGTTGTTGCGAACCATCTTCGGCGATGGCTTCCCGGTGACGGCCGTGGGCGACACCGATCAGACGATCTACGAGTGGCGCGGCGCCTCGCCGCGCAATTTCGAGTCGTTCCCCGATCACTTCCCCCGCGGCGACGGTGCACCCGCCGCGTCGAAGAGCCTCTCGGTGAGCTGGCGCAACGATGTCGCCGTCGTCGTCGTCGCCAACGCGGTCCGCTCCGAGTTGGCGACCCCGGGGCCGCTCCCCGAGCTCGCTCACCGGCCCGGCGCCGGATCGGGTCGGATCGTCGCCCACTGGGACCACTCGTCCGCGGCCGAGGCGCGTTGGCTGGCCGGCGAGGTCGAGGCCCGCCACGAGGCGGGAACCCCGTGGCGGGAGATCGCGGTGCTCTTCCGCAAGCACCGCCAGATGGCGGTCATCCGCGACGCCCTGGTCGACCGCGGCATCCCCGTCGAGGTCGCCTCGCTCGGTGGTTTGCTCGAGGTCCCGGAGGTGGTCGATCTCCATGCCTGGCTGCGCATCCTGGGTAGGCCCGACGACGCCGTCGCCCTCAGCCGCCTCCTCACCGGTGCTCACTACCGCCTCGGCCTGGGCGATCTCGCTCCCCTGGTGCGCTGGGTGAAGGCACGGCTGAAGCGCGAAGTGGACGACGAGGTCGAGATCGGGTGGGCCCTCCTCGAGGCGGTCGACGACCTCGAAGCCGTCGCCGGGCTCGGGGCCGAGGCCCGGCAACGCCTGGAGCGATTCCGCACCCTCTACCGATCGCTGCTGGTGACCGCCCAGGGGGTGAGCCTGGTCGAGTTGTGTCGCGACGTGCTCGACCGCACCGATGCCTGGGCCGAGGTGGAGGCACTGGACGACGCCGCCCGCATCTCGGCCCGGCTCAACCTCTATCGGTTCCTCGATCTCGCCGAGGAGTGGAGCCCCCTCGAGGGCGCCCCGTCGCTGGCCGCCTTCCTCGACCATCTGGATCTGCTCGCCGACGAGACCTCCTCCGGAGAGCTGGACACCGCCCGGGTCAGCGGTGCCGATGCGGTGCCGCTGCTCACCGTGCACCGCGCCAAGGGACTGGAGTGGGATGTCGTCTTCCTCCCGGCGCTGGAGCATCAGGTGTTCCCCTCGCGGGTCATCCAGTTCGAGGATCCGGTGTCGGTGCCCTCGGTGCTCCCGTATGCGTTGCGCCTGGACGCCGCCGATCTCCCCGATCTGCCCGAGGATGTCGAGGAGCGCCGCGAGATCCTGCGCGCCGCCCACGAGGACCAGGAGTGGCGGGCCGCCTACGTGGCCGTGACCCGGGCCCGGCACGCGCTCTATGGCTCGGGAGCCTTCTGGACCGGAGGTGCCCGATCCCGCAAGCCGAGCCGCCTCTTCGAGATCATCGACGACCTCGCCGAGCCGGCACCGGACCGGTGCCACGAGCCCGGAGAGCCCCCGACCGAGACCGGCACCCGGAGCAGCGACCCGAGCCCCGATCCACTGTTCACGGATGGCTGGCGCCAGGCCGTGGCCGCCACGGCAGGCGACGCCGCGACGCCGCGCCGTATTGCCGCGGCGGCAGGGCTCACGGCTCCGTACGATCGCGCCGTGGAGCAGCTGCGGATCGAGCTGGCCGGGCTCCCCGAGCCCACCCCGATCGAGACCGCGCCGCCCCCATTCGGCGCTTCGGTGACCGGGATGGTGACGCTGGCGACATGCCCGTTGCGCTACCGCTGGTCGGAGATCGACCGCCTCCCCCGGCGCCCCAGCGTCGCCGCCCGGCGCGGTGTCGAGCTGCATCGCCGCATCGAGATGCACAATCGCGGCTCGGTTCCCTTCGAAGAGGCCGAGACCGGGTTCTACGACGCCGTCGGCGATGAGGCCGCCCCCGCCGGGGCATACGAGAAGTTCATGCGGTCGCGCTTTGCCACCATTAGGCCGATCCTCGTGGAGTCCCCCTTCACCCTGCTGGTCGGCGAGGCCCGCATCTCGGGGCGCATCGACGCCGTCTACGAGGATGCCGTCGGCTGGGAGGTGGTCGACTTCAAGAGCGGCCGGGCCTCCGACGACCCGGCACGCCGCGTCCAGTTGGAGGCGTACGCCCTTGCCGTGGCCGAGGCGGGACTGGCCGGCGGCCGCTCCCCGGGATCGATCCGGGTCACCTTCGCCTACTGCGGTGGCGAAGAACTCGAGGAGGTGACCGAGACCGTCGACGCGCCATGGCTCGCCGCGGCTCGCAACCATCTCGCCACGCTCCTGGCGGCGGCGGAGGCACCCGAGCATCCGCCCACCCCATCGGCGGCCTGTCGCCGCTGCGACTTCCTCCACATGTGTCCGGCAGGAACGGCCTGGCTGGCGGAGCACCCGTGATCTGGGCTCTTTTCGCCGGGTATCTCATCGGCTCGGTGCCCACCGCCGACCTGTTCGGCCGCCGACGCGGCATCGATCTGCGCATCCGTCGGCTTCTTGGTTTCCTGCAACAGCGCCGCCGCGGCCATGA
>DNGH01000057.1:817-27054 GCA_003486285.1 Actinomycetota bacterium | reverse complement strand
GGGCCAGGTGTAGCCGGTGATCACACCCCAGCCGCCGTACCCGACGCCGCGGGGGTCGTATCCGGTCCGATCGCGCCATCCCGCGGTGTGCCACATCTCGCTCTCGGCCGGTTCGCCGCGCATCACCCGCGCCGCCAGCAGGTCCATGCCCCGCGCCAGATGCCAGATCGTGACCCCGATCGAGTTGCCCTCGGGCCGGGGGAACCAGTCGATCTGATCCTGGGTGAGCGACTCCACCTGGGGGCCGAGGTCCTTGGCGACGTCCTCGACCAGTTCGGCGAGCAGTCCGAGCTGGGTCATGGGACGCGAGAGTACCCGGCCCTCGACACCGGGGTCGGGGGCCGCGAGGGATGGGGGGATAAGGCTCAGCCGACGCGGGGTTCGGCGCAGGCCGTGGCGGCCACGTCCTTGGGGGCGGCCCCCACCAGTGCGAGCAGGCTCGGCTCGACCCGGATCGATACCCGCACGCACACCCGGTGGGGAGACGCGTCGACCACGACGACCCTGCCACCGCCACCGGCGACCGCTCGGGCCGCGGTCCTGGCGGCGGCCGGGTCGACCACGATCCGGTCGTCGCGCGCCGCCGTGACGTCGATCCATCCGGCACCAGCCTCCGCGGCCGCAGCGGCGAGGTGAGAGGCCTCGCGCCACGCGATGCCGATGCGGGTGATGTCCACAGCCAGCCCCAGCATCAGGGTGGCCGCAAACAGCAGCGCCACCAGAACGAGGTGAGCCGCGCCTCTCTCAGCCACGACCGGAGCGATACGGGGCCACCGGGACCGCGGCTTCGCCGCGAACCGTGAGGCTGGTCCAGCGGAGCACCGGGTGCGGGGTGGCGACCACCGAGGAGATCCGTACCGCGATTCGATCGGCCGACACGGACATCGAGACTTCGGACCCGGGCGACAGCCGTGACGCGACGTCGAGGGCTCGATCCAGTTCGCCGCGGGCCGCGACGACCGCGGCATTGCGGGCGGCTTCGGTGTGATCCTGGCCGGCGCCGGCCACCGTCCCGAAGGCGGTGGCCGTGGCCGAGACCACGAGGATGATGGCGGCCGCCAGGACCAGATCGGCGGCGAGGACGGATCCGGATTCATGGTTCGACCGCAAGGGGAACCTCGGCTCGGAGAGTGATACGAATCGGGACGAGCACCGGGCCTGGCGGGATCCACTCGAAGTGGGCGACCCCGGCGGCCGCCCAAGCACCCCTCTGCAGGTCCACCGTCACCGCGGTGACTCCGGGAACCATCGCGGTGATTGCCTCTGCGAGCCGTGACTCCTCGAGCACGAGGTCGGCATCGGGGAGAGCAGCGCGGCGGACCGCGGCTGCGATGGCGGCGTCTGCAGCAGAGCGGGCAGTCATGGCGGTGGCCACCTGGACCATGACGGTGAGCAGGAGGAAGGTCGCCGCGATCGCGGCGACCTCCTCCAGCACCACGCTTCCGGCATCTAGGCGAGAAATCCGGTGAGTTGTCCGACGATCGAGTTCCACAGGTCTTCGGCTGCGCCGCGAACCTGCGGCAGCAGGACTGCAATCACCAGAACGGCGATCGCTGCCATGCCGAGCCACTCGACGGTGGTGACTCCCCGCTCGTCGGAGCGGAATCGATGGAAGATGGACACTGGCCTCTCCTTTCATGGGTTGGATGACAGGGCCCTGAGCCCTGCCAGGGTCGGGTACATGAGGAAGACGAGGGTGACGGGGATCATGAAGGCGAGGATCGGCCCATATGCCGCCAGGGCGCGCCGCCCGCCTTCGGCGGTGAGTTCGACAGTGAGCGCGGCGCGGTAGTCGGCAGCGAGTTCCGTCAGTGACTCGGCGAGCCGGCCCCCGGTGCGGTGCGCATGTCCGAGCAACTCGTAGAGCCGGGCAGCGTCGGGATGGCTCGACCCGACGGCTGCAGCACGCAGCCCCGTCTCGAGACCTGCCGGGTCGGCGGCCGCCGCGGCGAGTTCCTCCGCGGCCACTCCGCGGCACGCGGCGAGGAGGCGCCGTATGGCGCCGACCACCGACTCGCCGGCAAGGACGTAGAGAGCGAGCGTGTCGGCGATCGTGGGAAGTTCCTGCGCCAGATGCCGGGAGCGGCGCTGCATCCGAGTGGTGGCGACGGCGCGGGTGACGAGGGCACCGGCGAGCGCTCCGAGAATCATCAGAGGAGCGGTCCGTCCGGGGGCAGCAGTTCCCGCCATCAGGCCGGTGCCCCCTCCCCACATGGCTCCCGCTGGGAGGTGGTGCCCGCGGCGCACCCAGCGGACCGCGGCAGTGGGGGTCTCGCCGAGGTACATCCCGGGCTCGACGCGGTGCGCCCGCACGGCGAGGACGCCGAGTCCGAATGCGCCCCCGATCAGGATGGCGGTCATGAGAACAACCTCGGGGGGCGCGACAGCCGGGCCGACCTCCGGGCGAGGATGTACCCCACGACGGTGGCGGCGAGTCCCCCGCCGATGATGAGGTTGCCGGTGGAGGTGGAGAAGGCCTCCGCCGACACCGGGTTCGTGGCGACGCTCAGGGCCAGGATCACCCAGGGTGCGAGCAGGGCCACCGCCGCGGTGAGACGCTGTTCGGTCAGTGCGGCATCGTGGGCCCGGCGCAGCCGCAGGTCGTCGTTCACCGACGCAACCAGCGTCCCCAGCACGACGCCGACATGAGATCCTCCGACCGCGTTGGCGACCTCGAGCGTCGTGAGGATGCGATCGGCGAGAGGCTCAGACCACTCGTGGCGGGCCGTTGCGATCACGTCGGCAAACGGCAGACCCGGGGGCGCGGTGAGCAGCAGGAAGCGGCCCCCGATGTGGCGTCCGGCGTCGGCGCACGCCGCCGGGATGGCAACCCCGGTCGCCAATCGGCTCCTGACCGCCGCCAGGAAGTCGGGCCAGCGCGCCGCCTCGCGCCGCAGGTCGCGCTCCCGGGAGCGATGCCGGCGGGCTCCCGGCAGCGTGGTGGTGAACACACCGACCGCGATCGGGACCATTCCGTGTAACCCCAGGGCGAGTGCCGCGAGCGTCCCGACCACGAAGGCGATGCCCGAGCTCGCGATGAGAGCCGCGTCCGGGAGGGTCACCGATACCCGGTGCGGCCGGCTCAGCACGACGGCCAGAGAGCCGGTGGCGGCGAGCACCGCTACGGCCCTCATCGGTGCTCCGACTCGTACAGGACCCGGTGGCTCCAGACGCCATCCCACCCGGCCACCTCGAGCACCTGCTCGATGTAGCGCGCCCCGGGAACCCGCCGCAGGTACACCACCAGATCGGTGACCGACGCGAGCGCCGATCTCACGTACTCGACGATGACGTTGTGGCCGGCCAGCACGCAGTAGCCCACCACCTTGTCGAGAGCATCGATCGCCGAGTTGGCATGGAGGGTGGCGAGGCCCGAGCAGCCGGCGTTCAGGGCAAGGAGTAGATCGAGGGCTTCGGGGCCACGCACCTCGCCGACGACGATGCGATCGGGCCGCTGTCGCAGTGACGATCGGACCAGATCGCGCAGGGTGATGGCGCCACCACCATCCAATCCCTCTTCGCGAGTCTGCATCTGGGTGATGTCGGGCAGGTCGACGGAGATCTCGAAGACCTCCTCGCAGGTGACGACGCGCCGATCCGGTGGCACTTCGGCAAGGAGGCAGTTGACCAGGGTCGTCTTGCCCGCTCCCGGGGCTCCAGCCACGAGGATGGTTCGATCCTCACGCACGGCCGTGGCGAGCAAGTCGGCGACCGCCGCCGGCATCGATCCGAGCTCCACGAGACGCTCCAGGCCACCGGCGGCGAGGACGAACCGCCGGATCTGCACATTGAGTCGCCCCGGGTGGGTGACCGGGGGTCCGGTGACGTGGATTCGAGATCCATCCGAGAGCTGAGCAGACACGATCGGGCTGGCCAGATCGAGACGGCGTCCGGTCCCGGCGAGTAGGCGCTCGACGAATCCTCGAACCTCCTCGTGATCGACGACCTCCGGAAGCAGCACCTTGACGCCATCGCGGACGACGAAGGTGCGGTGGCCACCGAGCACGATCACCTCCTCGACGCGAGGGTCGTCCATGACACCCGCAAGGAAGTCGCCGCTCACCAAGCCACCCGTTGCAGCGACTTCAACATGTGACCGTCGGGTCGTCCGCCGCGCCGCGAGGTGCGCATCACGTTGCGGCGAAATGCGACGAGCGCCACAGGCTCGAGGCCGGTCCATCGGCGGGCGGCGATGAGTGCCTCGGCAGCATGCGACCCGACCCGGTTCAGGACGAGGCGTGGCGGGGGACCCGCCCACTCGGCAAGCATCGCCGCGGCACGAACCAGCCCGGTCGGAGATGCTTCGGCGACGACGATCGCCGTGGTCGCAGACTTGACGATCTCCCCGCCCTGCGGCCAAGCCCCCGCATCGACGACCACCGGCGCCGCGGTTCGCGCCGCATCGATCACGTCGAACACGGGCTCGGGACGCAGCGGCGGCTCGCCCGGACGATGCGAGCCGGTGAGGATGCGGAGCCTCCCCACCGGATGCAGGAGGCCCTCGGGTAGCGAACCGGACTCGTGGACGTGATCGACGGCGTCTGCCAGGTCGGGACGGGGCGGAATCCCGAGCCGAACCGCCAGCGAGGGTGCGGCCAGGTCGGCGTCCACGAGGGTGCATCGGGCGCGTCCTGACGCGATCCACGCCAGCGTCAGCGAGATCTCGGTGCGGCCCGGGGCGCCGGCGGCGCCGGTGATCACGACGAGCGCATGCGTCGGCTGGGAGCGTTCGGCGGCCGGCTCGATGAGCCTGATCTCTCGCAGGATCGCCTCGGCGGGGAGATCGTCGGGGAGGACCAGATCCACCCCGGCCGCGGCGAGCCGATCAGCCGCGGGACGATCGCCTACGGGATGGACGCCGACGACGCGGATCCCGGCGCGCATCCATGCGCCGAGACGGGCAGCCGACGCCCACGGCGTCTCCGATCCGACTACGACGACATCGACCTCGTGGCTTCGGTCGAGCACCTCGTCCGGGAGGAAGGCGCGGAGGACGAGCCGCACCGCGGCGGACGCCCGGGCGGTGGCCACGAGGCGCGATTCCCACTCCCTGGCGGAGAGGACGGTGGCGACGCGTAGCGTCATCGGCCCCGCCGTACCAGATCGATCTCGGCGTTGTGCACTGCGGCCACGAGTCGGGCGGCGAGATCTTCATCCACCGCCAGCAGGAGCGAGGTGTCGCCACCGTCGAGACCACCGCTTCCCGTGCTGGCGGCGAGGACGAGGACGTCGCTGGCCAGAAGCTCCGTCGAGCCGAGTGCCGAAACGTAGATGTCGACACGGTCCCCAGGAACGAGGTCGCCCTGCACCGCGTGCGCGGGATCGAGGGTCAGGGCGGCCACGTCGGGGCGATCACCGGGAGGGGATACCAGGAGCGTTGCGAGAATCGGATCCCCGGGGGCGAGTGCCGCGCCGAGCGTGTGATCTGCAAGCGCCTCGGCCTGCTCGGCGCGAACCAGACCCGGGAGCGGCGGCGCCGAGCCGATCGTGAGAGCGAGATCGCCCAGTCGCACCCCCGGCGGAAGCGCCTCTGCGGCCACGAGCACCTCGACCGTTGCGACGGGTCGGGTGAGGGTGTGGACTCCCGCGCCAGCGATCAGAGCGAGCACTGCGGCGCCGGCAAGGCGCAGGTCGAGGTGGACCCGCTTCATTGGCGCACCTCCACGGCGACGACGTGGCCGAGCGCCACGATGTGGGGAACCCCGGAGGCGTTGATCTCGACGTGATCTGCGCCGACCGCGCTCACCACCCCGCTGTGCAGTGACCCATCCGAAGCGGTGAGGTAGATCCGGGAGGCGGCATCCTCGGCCGAGAGCAGGAGGTCGCGCAGCGTCCGGGTGCGTCGGGCGGCGGCACGCGCCGCCTCCATCTCCGCCTCGAGGGTGCGATCCATCCGATCGCGCAGCAGTCGCCCGAGGTGGATGAGATCGGGGTGCCCGCTTACCTCCACGTGTCCCCTTTCGTCTCCGTCGGGGGAAGTCCACGCCGGGCGGCGGGTGACGGTGCGCAATTCCTATCAAGCGGTCGCGGGCGACTCAAGGGGTTTGGCCAGGGATTGATTTCGCGGACCCCGCCGCAACCGGTGTGCCGACTTCTGCCCTAGCGTTCAGCGCCCTCGAGCGGGAACGGGATGCCGATCACACCATGGAACTGGCTGTGGAGCGCCACCACGGTGGCGCTCCTGGTCCGCGTCCGCTTGCAGCCCCGGGGAAGGGCGGTGTTGCAGCCCTTCGCCGCCTCGGCGGCGGTGGCGGCGGCGGTGGCGTGGTTCGGCATCGAGGGTCCCTGGCACCTGCTCCTCTTCCCGGTTTTCCCGCTGCTCTACGTCGCCGCGGCCCAGATGCGGTTGCCCGCACCCCGCACCGAGGCTCCGCTGACCGGGTCGATCACCGTCGCCTACGCACCGGACCGGGTCGACAAGATCCCCCGGGAGCCGCGGCGGCGGC
The DNA here is from genome assembly GCA_003486285.1 of Actinomycetota bacterium. Classification (GTDB taxonomy): domain Bacteria; phylum Actinomycetota; class Acidimicrobiia; order Spongiisociales; family UBA11373; genus UBA11373. Next base: position 20,608 of record DNGH01000057.1, on the reverse strand, counting down.
GGGCCGCCCGGTCGGCGAATCCGATGACCTTGTCACCGGTTTCGTGGCTGCCGACCGCGGCGGCGGCGATCGTGATGCTCTGGTTCGGTGTCGACGAGTTCTGGGTGATCGCCCCGGTGTTCCCGATCGCCCCGATCGTGGCGGTCGGGTTGTGGCGGCGCCTCGATCGCCTCAAGGTGTTCGTGGGGGCCGACGTGCGGGTGTTGGCCACGCTCATCGCCCTGGAACTCGGGGTGGCGGCGGCGGCGATCACCGCGCCGGAGTCGGTACCTGCGGTATTCGACACCGTCGCCACCTCGGGCCGGCCCACCGCATCCGGCGGCCCCGGTGTGACGACGACGACACTCCCGTCGGTTCTGGTCGCGGGCAATGGCATGCTGGCCATCGCAGTCACCGGGTCGGTGGCCCAGGAGGACGGGAGCACCATCGTGGTGCCGGTGGCGGGGGCGTTCGTCACTCTCACTCCGGCTGTGGGGGCGGGACGGTTTGCCCTCAGTGATGCCGGCGGGCGGGCCGCCTTCGAGGTCGACCCCGGGCTCTACACCGTGTTCGTGGTGCCTCCGGGCAATCGCTGGTCGGTGATGCGGGGCTGCACTGGCCTGCTCGAGCGCTACCCGGTGGCCGCGGGGGAGGTGTGGACCTGGCAGGTGCCGCTGGTCGACGAGACCGCTGCGGCTGCCTACGGATCGGTGACCCGGTGCAACGACCTCAGTGCCCCCGTCTTGAGCGTGGCCGGGCAGTAGCGGTCAGAGGGAGACGAGCCGCAGCTCGCTCCGAGCGGCGATCACTTCGAAGTCGCGATCGACCGCCAGCACCTGCAGGTCGTTGTTGATGGCCACAGCCGCCACGAGGCAGTCGGCGAGTGACCGCGGTTGGGAGCCTTCCTCCCGGCAGGTCCGGTAGAGGTCGGCGGCCACCTCATAGTCGAAGAGAGGCCGCACTGGATAGAACACCCCCGAGTCGGCGATGCCCCGGATGCGAGCCAGGTCTGCCGTGGTGCGAGCTCCAGTTGCCAACTCGGCTGCCACGACATCGGTTACGCCGTAGCCGTTGCGCCGCACCAATCCGGTGACATGACGATCTGCTGGCGACCCGGTGGCGCGCAGGTACTCGATCCATGCCGAGGTATCGACCAGGATCACGTGCGATCCGCTCGTATGGTGTCGAGGTCGCCCGCCCATCCGGTGCCGCGCAGCGCCAACAACTCGGCGCGATCGAGGGCCTCCCCGGCGGCGCGGCGTAACGCCAGATCGACTGCTTCGCGTTTGGTGGCCAACCGGTAGCGCCGCATCACTCTTGCGATCAGGGTGTCGTCGATCTCGATGTTGGTTCGCGACATGTGCGCGGTGAGTCTACACCCCGATACACCTGATGGTGTAGGGGTGGGCGTCAATCCTCCGCCACCAGGTGGTCCGACAGGCGCAATGCCAGGGCGATGATGGTGAGCAGCGGATTGGCCCACCCGTAGGTGGGGAACACCGACGATCCCGCGACGAACCCGTTGTCGAGTCCGGGGACGTTGACATCGCTCCGACGGTGCTGGCCACCCTCGGGTCGACCCGTCCCGAATGGATGGACGGCGCCCGGTGCGCCTCGTGGGGTGACCCCAGAACGCGAAAACCCGCTTCCACCCGGGCCTTGCCAAACACCTGTTCGATGCCCTACCTTCGGCGCCATGGCGCTTCCGGCCACCTCCGCCGATCCCCCCGACCCCGATCGGCCTTGTCTCGGCCGCCTCGCCGCGCAGTTGCGCCAGTACCAGGTGCGCTATGGCGTTCCCGAAGTCCCCCCGGCGCAGCGCCTCGACGACCGGTTGCGCAGCGGGCGCGGCCGGTTGCGGTTCATCGACGACCAGATCGCCGAGCTCACCGCCGAACGGCACCGGCTCCGTCAGGAGCTGGCCGGCTTCGAGAAGGGTCTTGCCCTGGTGCTCGACGATGAGATCGACCGCCTGCGCCGCGAGCACGGCGAGGCCTGGTCGCCGGTGCCGATTCGCTCCTACCGGATGTGGCAGATCCGGGACGGACGAATGATGGGGGCGCGCCTCGAGTGGAAGGACCCCTGGCTCACCGCGGGGTGTGCCCGCGGCAACGGCCGCACCGAGGTGCCCCACAGCGACGGCCGGTGCGGGACGCCTCCCTGCGGCATCTACACCGCCAAGCATCCCGAGCTCCTACTCACGGGATTCGGGGTGCTCCGCGTCGGGGCCATGGGCCTGGTGGAGCTGAGCGGCAAGGTGGTCGAGCACGCCCGCGGGTACCGGGCCGAACACGCCCGAGTGGTGGCCTTGGGGTTGGTGGCCGGGGGACGATGGCTCACGACCGACTCGCCGGGCATGGTCACCGCGGCGTTCCACGACCCGGAGCAGACCGTGGTGCGCTGGGGCAGTCGATACCAGTCGCACGCCGTGGCGTGGGCAGTGATCACCGAGTACTTGATCGCAAGAGAGGAGCCGCCGTGGACATCGGAGAGCAACAGCGCGTGATCGTCGTCGAGCCCCTGGTGATGCCCGAGGAGATCCCGGCAGACGAGCCCTATCTCGTGCCGGAGGAGGCGCCCGAGCCCGAGAAGGTGCCGGCGTAGGCAGCGGCGGGAGGAGCAGAGCCGGGCTGCGGCCGGTAGGTTCTGCTCGTGGCCGCCCTCACCTTCCTCTTCACCGACATCGAGGGCTCGACGCGCCTCTGGGAGTTGCACCCCGAGGCGATGCGCAAGGCCCTCGGCGATCACGACGATCTACTGCGCAAGTTGGTCGAGAGCCATGACGGGCGGGTGTTCAAGCATTCCGGTGATGGCGCCTTTTGCGTGTTCGGGATGGCAACCGACGCGATGGCAGCGGCGGCCGATGCTCAGCGCCGTTTTGCCGAGGTGGCCCATCCCGACATCGGGTCCCTCAAGGTTCGCATGGCGATCCACACCGGCGAGGTGGAGGAGCGCGAGGGGGACTTCTTCGGGCAGGTGCTGAACCGCACCGCACGGCTCCTCTCCGTGGCCCACGGGGGCCAGGTGGTGGTGAGCCTGGTGGCACAGCGCATCGCCGGCTCGCATCTGCCGGAAAAGGTCGCGCTGCGCGACCTGGGCGAGCACCGGCTGCGCGACCTCGCCGGATCGGAGCGGATCTATCAGCTCGATGTCGAAGGCGTTGCGGGCCGCTTCCCACCGCTGCGCACTCCGGATGTGGTGCCCAACAACCTCCCGACGTTTGTCACCTCCTTCGTGGGGAGGCAGCAGGAGTTGGACGAGGTGAAGCGGTTGATCGGCACGACGCGGGTGCTCACCATCACCGGGGTCGGCGGCTCCGGCAAGACCCGGCTCGCCATCCAGGCTGCCGCAGACCTGGGCGACGAGTTCCCTGGCGGGACCTGGCTGATCGAATTAGGAGCCGTCACCGATCCCGACCTGATCGACGCCACCGCTGCCGACGCCCTGGGGGTGGGTCAGGCACCGGGAAGGACGATTCGGGAGGCGATCGTCGAGCACCTCGCCGGCAGGGTGGCGTTTCTCATGGTGGACAACTGCGAGCACCTGATCGCGGGTGCGGCCGAATTCGTATCAGGAATCGTGGCCGCGGCTCCCGAATGCAGGGTGGTGGCCACCAGCCGTGAACTGCTCGGAGTCTCGGGCGAGGTGGCCTATGGGATGCCCTCGCTGGCGATGCCCCAGCGGGGTGAGCAAGTCCCGGTTGCGGATCTCGAGGGCTTCGATGCGGTTCGACTGTTCATCGAGCGGGCCCAGGCCAGCCAGCCGGGGTTTCATCTGACCGAGGCGATGGCCCCCTCGGTCATCGAGATCTGCCGCCGCCTCGACGGCATGCCCCTCGCCCTGGAGCTGGCGGCGGCGCGGTTGCGCACGTTCACTCCGCACCAGATCGCAGAGAATCTCGACCAGCGGTTCCGGCTGCTCACCGGGGGGAGTCGTACGGCCCTACCCCGACAGCAGACCCTGGCGGCGGCGATCGACTGGTCGTATCGACTGCTCGACGAGCCGGAGCGCCGACTCTTCGAGCGGCTTTCGGTGTTCCAGGGTGGGTTCACGCTCGAAGCCGTCGAGGAGGTCGGCACTGCCTCCGACCTCGATCGCTTGGCGGTGCTCGAACTGCTCCCGGCGTTGGTGGACAAGTCTCTCGTCGCCGTCGACACCGCCGGGGAGGACGCCCGCTACCGCCTGCTGGAGACACTGCGCCAGTTCGCCCGTGACCGTCTCGACGAGTCGGGCCAGGCCGAGGTATTCCGCCGCAAGCATGCCGACTTCTTCCGCGAGTTGGCGATCGAGGCCGGCCACAACATCCGCGGGCCGCACGAGGTGATGTGGTGGGAGCGCATCGACACCGAGCTGGACAACCTCCGCCAGGCGATGACCTGGGCAGTGGAAGCTGGCGAAGGGGGCCTCGCACTTGCCATCGCCGGCGGGTTTTGGCGCTTCTGGTGGTTCAAGAGTCGCTGGTCGGAGGGTGTCGCCTGGTTGGAGCAAACGGTCGCCGCGGCAGGAGAGGAGGCCTCCCGCTTGGTCCGAGCCCAGGGTCTGCTCGGCCTGGGGTCGCTCCTCAGCGGGACGGAGCGGCACCCGGATTCGGTGCCGCTGTTGCAGGAGGCGGTACGCCTCTATGTCGCACTGGATGCGAGCGGGGCGGACCCGGCGCTGCTGCGCCAGGGCTATGCCGCGGCGTTGATCAACCTCTCTGCGGCTCACGAAGCAGCAGGGCGGTTCGATGAGATGGTTCCCCTCAACGAGCAGGCGCTCGCGATCGCGCGTCGCATCGATGACCGGGCGGCGATCGCGGTGGCGCTCGGAAACCTCGCCGAGGGTGCCGGGCGTGCCGGTGATGTCGCCACGGCACGGCAACGGTTCGTGGAGGCCATCGCGGCCTCCACGGAGTTGCGCTCCACGCACCGCCTCACCGAGCAGTACTGGCAGGCCGGGGTCTTCGAGCTGTCAGTCGAATCACCGGCATCGGCTCAGCAGCATTTCCGACGGGGCATCGAGCAGGCCGAGGCGGGAAGATTGGACGACTACGCCCGAAGCGGGCGCGCCTTCCTCGCGGTGTGCGACGCCGAATTGGGAGACCCGGAGGCGAGCCGGCGCTTCGTCCAGCATGCCGCGGAGGCTTTTGCCAACCCGGAGCTGCGCGTGGCCTGGCTCCCGCAGGTGATGCTCGTACTGCGTGCCGGCCTCGACGTCGCCGCGGGAGACTTCGAGAGTGCGGGACGCGCCCTGGGTGCGGTTCGGGCGCTCGAAGAGAGTGGCACGGCACTGTGGTGGACCCTGTCGGGGCGTCAGGCAAGGATTCTGGAATCGGTGATGGCGTCGTTGGGACCGGAGCGGGCGGCCGCGGCCATGGCCGCGGGCGCCGCCCTCGACTGGGACGCGGTCATCGAGTTGATCACCCGCCCGGTCTAGCGACGCCTCTTCCCCCGAGTGCAACCCACCGGTACCCTGCCCTCGTGGAGCGCATCAGGGTGGAACTCGCCAAGGAGTGGCTGTCGGTCGCCGACATCTGCGAGTACATGGGAGTCTCCACCTTCGTGGTCACGCGGGTGTTGCGCACCGGGGAGCTCCCTGCGGTGAAGATGGGCCGGGAGTGGCGGGTGTCCCGCGCCGACTTCGAGGACTGGCTGAACGCGCAGCGTCTCGCCGCCCGGCTGTCGGGCCGGGAGCCCGTCGACCGCAGATGACGGTCGCCCCCAGCCGCGTCCGCGAGCCCGCCACCGATGAGACCCCTGAGGTCGAGCGCCCCTGGCAGGTGGTGGTGTGGAACGACCCGGTCAACCTGATGTCGTACGTGGTGTGGGTGTTCCGCAAGCTCTTCGGGCACACGGTGGAGGAGGCGACCCGGCTCATGCTCCAGGTGCACCACGAGGGCCGCGCCATCGTGGCGAGCGGTCCGTTGGAGAAGGCCGAGTCCGATTGCCACCGCCTCCACCACCATGGCCTCTGGGCCACGCTGGAGCGGGGATGACCCAACCCTTCAGTCGCCGGGGGGATCGGGTCCGGGTTCACCTCGATGCCGGCACCCGGGAACTTCTCGCCTCGCTCCCGGAGCTTCTCGAGCAGTCCGGCGACGCCGACAGCCGTCTCGACTACCGGGTCCATGCCGACGATCCTGCCGCCGAGGCGCGCTATCGCGAGCTCGTCGGCGATTCCCTCGACGACCTGCGCCGGGAGGATCGGTCGGTTCTGCGGCGGGCCGCCGCGGCCGACACCCTCGACCCCGAGGAAGCCGAGGCGTGGATGCGGGTGATCGGCGAGGCCCGGCTGGTGCTGGCGGGACGCCTCGGCATCGTCGCCGATGGCTGGGAGGACGATGCCGATCCCGAGCGCAACCCGGAGATCGCTCTCCTCACCTACCTCGGTTACCTCCAGGACCGCCTGGTGGCGGTCCTGACGCCATCTGGCTGACCGCTTAGCTTGTGATCAGCCGCCGGCCGCCGTAATCGGGTCGGTCAGCTTCACCCCGAGGAAGTCCGCCACCGCGGCGTTGGTCACCTTGCCGCCGGCGACGTTGAGGCCGCCCAGCAGTTCCGGGTGCTTCTCCACTGCGGCGCGGGTTCCCTCGGCCAGCGCCACGACGTAGGGGAGCGTGGCGTTGGTGAGCGCGTAGGTGGCGGTGTGGGGCACCGCGCCGGGGATGTTGCCCACCGCGTAGTGGACCACTCCATGCTCGACATATGTCGGCTTGGTGTGGGTCGTCTCGTGTGCGGTGGCGATGCATCCGCCCTGGTCGATCGAGATGTCGACGATGACGCTCCCCGGCCGCATCGCCTTCACCAGGTCCTCGGTGACGACGATCGGGGCCCGGGCTCCGGGGACGAGCACCGCTCCCACCACGAGATCGGACGCGAGGACGTACCTCTCGATGGCGAGGCGGGACGACGTCACGGTGGTCACGCCCGGCCAGCGCAACTCGTCGAGGTGGCGCAAGGTGGCGATGTTCAGATCGAGCACGAACACCTCCGCACCCATGCCGGCGGCGATCAGCGCGGCGTTGCGTCCGGCCATCCCCGCCCCGAGCACGGTGACCCGTCCCGGGGCGACTCCAGTGACTCCACCGAGCAGCACGCCGCGTCCGCCATGCGGCCGCTCCAGGTAATGCGCCCCCGCCTGGGCGGCCATGCGCCCGGCGATCTCGCTCATCGGAGCCAGGAGGGGGAGAGTGCCGTTGGGCAGCTGCACCGTCTCGTAGGCGATGGCGGTGGCGCCGGATTCCAAGAGGCCCTTGGCCTCTGCCGGGTAGGCGGCGAGGTGCAGGTAGGTGAAGAGCAGGTGCTGCTTGCCGAGCATCGCGATTTCGGCGGGCTGCGGCTCCTTGACCTTGACGATCATCTCGGCCGCCGCGAATACCGCGGCGGCATCGGGAAGGATCTCGCCCCCGACGGCGACGTAGTCGGCATCCTCGATGAAGGATCCCTTCCCGGCGCCGGCCTGGACGACCACCCGGTGACCGTGAGCCACCAGCTCCCGGACTCCGATGGGGGTCATGGCGACGCGATGTTCCTCGGTCTTGATCTCACGGGGCACGCCGACGATCAACGGATCCTCCTGGCAGATGTCGGTACAAGATTGCCACGCCGGACGCACCCCCGCGCCGCGGAGGGGAAATGGGCCGCCGGGGGTCCGGGCTACTGTGCCGGTATGGCGTCCACCACGGCAGCGGTGGTCCTCGCCGGTGGTGCCAGCCGCCGACTGGGGCACCCCAAGCAGCTCGTTCTCTATCGGGACCGGCCCCTGCTCGAGCACGTCGTCCAGTCGGTGCTGCAGTGGCCCGTCGACCGGGTTGTCGTGGTACTCGGCGCCGGTGCGGAGGAGATCCTGGAGCAGGTCGACTTCGGTTCGGCGGTGGTGGCGATCAACGACGATTGGGAGGAGGGAATCTCGTCCTCGCTTCGGGTCGGCCTCGATGTGCTGGCACGCGATCCGCACGCCGACCTGGCGTTCGTGGTGCTCGGAGATCAGCCCGGTATCCCCCTCGACGTGCCCCAACAGCTCCTCGACGCCGCCGAGAACTCGTCGCGACTCGCGATCGTGCCGGTATATCGCTATGAGCGCTCCAACCCGGTCCTGTTCCGCCGCCAACTCTGGGAGCGGCTCATGACCCTCGAGGGAGACCACGGCGCCGCGGAGTTGCTGCGGGCCCACGCCGACTGGGTCGAGGAGGTCCGCGTCGACCATCTGCCTCCCCGCGACATCGACACTCCATCCGACGTCGCCGATCTCACCGCGGGCGGCGGGCGCCACGGTGGCGCCACGGCTGCATCGCGGTAGGCTCCGTGCCGTGCCGCAAGGCGGCGGCAGCATCGGCGACACGAGAAAGGAACGTGATGCCTTCCATCGACGCCATCGAGGGGATCGGGCTGACCTTCGCCACCAAGCTTCGCAAGGCCAAGGTCCGGACCACCGAGGCGCTCCTCAAGAAGGGAGCGACTCGAACCGATCGCAAGCGCCTCGCCACCGCCACCGGTCTCACCGAAACTCAGATCCTGGAGTGGGTCAATCGCGCCGACTTGATGCGGGTCAAGGGCATCGGCGAGGAGTACTCGGATCTGCTCGAGGCGGCCGGGGTGGAGACTGTCAAGGAATTGAAGACTCGGAAGGCGACGGTGCTGCACGCCAAAGTGGTCGAGATCAACACCCAGAAGCAGCTGGTGCGCCGGTTGCCCACTGCATCGATGGTGGAGCGATGGGTGGCCTCCGCCGCCAAGCTCGCGGTGATCGTCAAGTAGTAGTGCGCATCTCGAGGGCAAAAGGGGAGGGGCCTCGCAGTGCGGGGCCCCTCCTCCTTTCGCAACACCGGCGAAGGCTCAGGCGTCGGCCTTATCGGCCGCCCCCGTCTTCGCAGTAGCGGTGGCCTTCTTGGCGGGAGCCGCGGTCTTCTTGACGGCGGTCGCCGAATCCGTGACTGCCGCGTCGGCCTTCTCCGGCTTGAAGGTGGCCCGCCAGTTGGCGAGCACGTCCTCGAGCTGGTCACGCAGCCGCTCGACCCGTCCCTGGAGGTGGTCGAAGTCGACCTTCTCTTTGATCTCGTCGACGACCTTGCCCTGGCGCAGCTCGGCCGTCATCCGCTCACCCTCGGACACCCACCTCTCGAACTCACGGCGGGCGTCCTTGCGCCACTTGCCGGAGAGCTGGCCCAGGCGGCGGGTGGCCACCACGGGTGCTCCCACCGCGGCGTAGGCCGCCTTCTTGGTGGCCTCCACCAGGCCGCTTCCGGCCTTGGGTGTGGTCTCATTGTTCTCGGTCATCGTCTTCACGGTCACTCCTCTCCGGGGCCTTCGACAAAGCTCCGGTAGATCTCGGTCAACGCCTGTTTCTGCTTCTCGGTCAGCGCGGTGTCGTTGCGGATCGCCTCCATCACCTCGGGACGCTCGGTCCCGTCGAGGAGTCCGGCACGCTCGTAGAGCGTCTCTGCCGAGATCGAGAGCCCTGCGGCGATGGACTTGAGGATCCGTGCCGAGGGCTTGCGCAGCCCGCGCTCGATCTGGCTGAGATACGGATTGGAGATTCCCGCCCGGTCGGCGAGGTTGCGCACCGAGATGGCGCTGCGCTCCCGCTGCTGGCGGATGAACTCTCCGACTTCCGACACCCGATGCTTCATCTGTGCTAGCAGAATATCACAGAGTGCTAGCAATTGCTAGCGGGGCCGTTGTGCCCATATACCCCGGCGCTATCGTCGCCGGGCGGAGAGGAGCGTGGTGACCGGTCAGGACGATTCGACGATCATCGTGATGCGTCGTGATGCCACCCGGGACGACATCGATCACGTGGTGGAGCGGCTCCGGGACATCGGTGCCGAGGCGCACGTCTCGGAGGGGCAGATCCGCACCATCATCGGCGCAGTCGGGGATCGCGCCGTGATCCAGCAGCTTCCCTGGGAGGCCTTCCCCGGCGTCGAGCGCGCCGTCCCGGTCCTCAAGCCCTACAAGTTCGTCAGCCGCGACTTCCACCCCGAAGACTCCGTCGTCGACGTCGGTGGCGTCCCCGTCGGTGGCAACGCCATCGTGGTGATCGCCGGACCCTGCGCCGTGGAGAACCGTGATCAGCTCTTCACCACGGCGGCTGCGGTCCAGAAGGCCGGCGCCCGCGTCCTGCGCGGTGATGCCTTCAAGCCTCGCACCTCGCCCTACGCGTTCCAGGGCCTGGGGGAGAAGGGCCTGCAGTTGCTCGCCGAGGCCCGCGACGAATTCGGGATGCCCTTCGTCGCCGAGGTACTCGATCCGCGCGACGTGGAACTGGTGTCCAGCTATGCCGACCTCGTTCGCATCGGGGCCCGCAACATGGCCAACTTCACGTTGCTGGCCGAGGTCGGCCGCCAGCCCAAGCCGGTGATGCTGAAGCGAGGCTTTACCGCGACGATCGACGAATGGCTCAACGCCGCCGAGTACGTGTACAAGGAAGGCAACCACAACGTGATCCTCTGCGAGCGAGGGATCCGCACCTTCGAGCAGCAGACCCGCAACACCCTGGACATCTCCGCGGTACCCGTTGTCGAGGCGCTGTCCCACCTTCCCCTCATCGTCGATCCCTCGCACTCCGGAGGGCGCAGTGCCCTGGTTCCCGCACTCACCCGTGCCGCGGTCGCCGCAGGGGCCGACGGCGTGATGATCGACGTGCACCCGACACCGGAGACCGCCCAGGTCGACGGGGGACAAGCTCTCCGCCCCGCCGAATTCGGCCAACTCATGGATCAGGTCCGAGCGGTGGCCACCGCAGTGGGGCGCGGCGTGTAGCTGCCAGCTGCCAGCGACCAGCAGATCGTCGTCACCCGGCACCCGGCACCCGGTACCTGGTGCCCCGCAGTCAGCTTCCGTAGAACCGTCGCTCGACGACCCGCCGGGCGCGTCTGGTGAGCCGTCGATATTCCTGGCGCAATGCGGTGCGGGGCGCCAGGTCGTATCCGAGTGATCGCGCCACGACGGCGGCCTCGATCGGATCGGTCGGCAACGAGTCGCGGGTCCGTCCGGCGCGGAGGTAGAGGCGGTTGCGCACCGCGGCGCAGAAGCGGTATGCGGCGTCGAGCGCCGCAGCGTCCTCGGCATCGACGACTCCGGCGTCGTGGAGCGCCGCCAGGGCTTGCAGCGTCGAGGCGGTGCGCAGGGCGGGAATGGCATGCCCGTGCTCCATCTGCAGCAACTGCACCGCCCACTCCACATCGGCGAGCGCGCCCCTCCCCAGCTTCACGTGGAAATCGGGATCTTCCCCGAGCGGAATCCGCTCCTGCTCGACGCGGGCCTTCATGGCTCGGATCGCCCGCACCTGCTCGTCGTCGAGTCGTTGCGGATGCGCCAGGGCGTGAGCCGCCCCCAGGAACTCGGCGCCGAGAGCCGGGTCCCCCGCCGCGGGCCGCGATCGCAGCAGGGCCTGGTGCTCCCAGGTGAGGGCCCAGCGCTCCCAGTACTCGCGGTACGAGGCGAGCGAGCGGGCGATCACTCCCTTCTTGCCCTCAGGGCGAAGGTCGAGGTCGAGCGGTGGCGGTGGCAGTCCGAGCGGGGACGATGCCAGGGATTCCACGAGCAATTCGGCGACGCGGGCCGCGGTGGCCGCGTCGCCGGGGTCGCCGGTCGGTGCAAAGACGATCAACCCGTCGAGGTCGGAGGCGTAGGTGAGTTCGCCACCGCCCCACTTGCCCAGCGCGATCACCGCCACCGGCGGCGGGGTACGGCCCTCCGCCGCCACCTCGGCGGCGGCAGAGGCGAGCAGACCGGCGACCAGGGCGTCGGCGGTGTCGGTGAGGCGGCGCCCGACTGCGACCACGTCGATGAGACCCGCGACGTCGGCGGCGATCGTCGCCACCAGGTGCTCGGACCAGAAGCGGTGCAGGGCCAGGGTGCGGGCACGGTGATCGTCGCGCGCTTCGCTGCGGCCGATCGCTGCCGCCACCAGGGCGGCCCGTGGTGGTGCCGCCACGAGCGCGGCGTCGTCGCCGAGCATCGGCAGCATGGCCGGCAGCCGATCGAGCAGGCGCCCGGCGGTGCGCGAGGTTCCGAGTAGCCGGCACAGCCGTTCGGCGGCGCCGGGGTTGTCGCGCAGGGCTCCGATCAGGGCTGCGTTGTCGGCCTCGCCGGCGACGAGGAGCCTGAGTTGGGCGAGTCCCAGGTCGGGGTCCGGGGCGATGGAGAGCCACTCCATCATCAAGGGCAGCAGCTGCTGCATGAGCCGGCTGCGCCGCGACAGGCCGGTGGTGAGGTCGGCCACCGCGGTCCGAGCGGCCGTCGAGTCGGTAAAGCCGAGGGCGACGAGCTGGCGATCGATCTTCTCCGCCGGTGCGGCCGCAGCGAAGGCCTCGAGGAGCGGCCGATAAAAGAGACGCTCATGGATGTCGCGCACCGCGGTGCGGTACCGCACGAGATCGGCCTCGAATTGGGCGAGTGCGGTCTGGGTAGGCCGATCCCGGTATCCCATCACCTTGGCGAGGCGGGTGCGTGCCGCCGCATCGGAGGGGATGCTGTGGGTCTGGCGCAGGTCCTGGAGCTGGATGCGGTGCTCGACGTCACGCAGCCACTGGTAGGCCGCAGTCAGGGCGGCGGCATCATCGGGCCGGACATACCCACCGGCGCCGAGCCGCTCCAGCGCCTCGAGGGTGTTGGCGGACCGCAGATCGGCGTCGGCCCGGCCGTGCACCAATTGCAGCAGTTGGACGGCGAACTCGACGTCGCGGATGCCGCCGACGCCACGCTTCAACTCGTCGGGACCGGAGACGAGGCGCTCGGTGCGGGCCTTCATGGCGCGGATCTCGCGTACCGCGTCGCCGCCGAGAGACTCCGGATGCACGAAGGGGCGCACCGCTTCGAGGAAGGCGGTGGCGAGTTCCTCGTCCCCGGCGGCGTGCCGCGCCTTGAGCATCGCCTGGAACTCCCAGGTATGTGCCCATTGCTGCCAGTAGGCGGTGTAGGACTCGATGGTGCGTGACAGGGGACCGGCGGCGCCCTCGGGGCGAAGGTCGGCATCCACGCGGAAGGCCACCCCGCCGTCGGTGCGCTCCGCCAGCAGCGCGATGAAGCGGGCAGCCACATCGGTGGCGGCGTCGGCGTCGCCTTCGTGCACGAAGACGAGGTCGATGTCGGAGGCGTAGTTGAGTTCCCGCCCGCCCCACTTGCCGAGGGCGATCACGGCCATGGTCACCTCGGTGCCGGCGAGGGCGTGATCGAGTGCCGCCCGGGCGGCGGCATCGGCGAGGTCGGAGAGGGCAGCGCCCACCGCGGGCATCGTGATGCGTCCGGTGAGGTCGAGGCCGGCGATCGCCAGCAGGCGCGCCCCGACCTGGCGGCGCAGCGCCGGCACCGGGTCGGTGGCGTCGACGGCGATCTCCCCACCGGGGGGGACCGGGGTGCGGAGGGCATCGAGCGCGGCGTCGCCGAGGTTCGCCGCGATCCCGGCGAGGGCGCGACCGGCGCCGCAGATTGCCACCAGTCGGCCGGCCAGATCGGCATCGCCCCGGGCTGTGGCGGCAAGAGTCGGAGCCGATTCGAGCACCCGGGCCAACCGCGCCGCCGTGCCTTCGGGATCGGGGCCCGCCGCCAGGTCGGCGAGTGCGGCCTCGATCCCCGGTGGCCGGTTCTGCCAGGCGCTGCCGGCCAGGGCGTCGGGGAGGTGGGGCCGAGTGCTCACCGCCCAGAGGGTACGACCGCGGTGCGGCAGCGGCGGTCTTGGGGACGAGACGCCCCGGCTCACACTCGAGTCGGATCCCGCAGATCGAGCGCGGCGCGGGGCACGCGCCGAGGAGGAGCCATGACGAACCTCCCACCGCCGCCACCGCCCCCGACCCTGGGCGATCATCCGTAGTCGGACCGAGGTACCGGGGCTAGGCTCGCCTGAATGCGGGTGATCATCGACGGTGTCGCTCACGACGCCGCATCTGCCGTCATCTCGGTGTTCGACTGGGCGTTCATCCGCGGCTTTGGCGTGTTCGAGGTGGTCCGGGTGTACCAGAGGGCTCTGTTCCGCCTCGACCCCCATCTCGACCGTCTCGAGAAGAGCGCGGCTGCCATGGCGATCCCCGCACCGGATCGCACCGCTCTCGGGGTCGACATGGCACGCGTCGCCGCGGCCAATGGCGATGGACAGGTCCGCGTGATCCTCACCGGCGGCGGCCGTGATCCTTTGCAGGAGGCCGCACCGCGGATCGTGGTGATGTGGGAGCCGCTGCCCTTCGTGCCGGCGCGGGTCAAGGTGCTCCCGATGGTCGCTCCCTGGCACCCTGCCACCACGGAGTCTGGCTTCCCCGGAGTGAAATGGACGTCGTACGCCCCGAACATGGCGACGACCGATCGGGCCCGCCGTCTCGGCTACGACGACGCGATGCTGCTCACGAAGGATGGGGTGGTGCTGGAGGGCCCGACCTTCTCGTTCGCCTGGGTGCACCGCGGCCGGATCGAGACACCGTCGCTCGACCTGGGGATCCTTCCCTCGATCACTCGCGACGTCGTGCTCGAGTGCTGTGCCCGATTGCGCTTGCCGGTCGCTGAAGGCCACTACCCGATCGAGCGGGTGGAGGCTGCCGAGGAGGTGCTGGCACTCTCGACGGTCAAGGAGGTGGTCCCGGTCGAGCTGATCGGCGATCACGTCGTTTCCGGCGGTCCTGTGGGCTCCCGCCTCGCCGCAGCGTTTGCCGACGTCGTCGCCGCGGAGACGATGGCGGCCAACCCGTCGGCGGCGGGCATCTCGTAGACTGACCGCCCTCCAGGCGAGGACGAGGGGTAGATGGAGATCCGTGCACGCTCGGTGCTGTTCAATCCCGGACCCGATGAGCTGCGTGAGCTCACCGCGGCCCAGGCGACGGCCCGCCTCACGGAGTTCGGCAACTACGACATCGTCACCACGGTGACGGCTCGGTCCAAGGGCTCGACCTTCATCGTCTCGGACCAGTCCCACCTCCATACCGACCCGGTGATCTCGCGGGAGGCGTATGACGCGCTCGCCGCCTCCCAGGATGCCTACGTCGCCACGCGGGACATGATCGTGATCGACGGGTACATCGGGGATCACCCCACGGCCAGGATGCGGACCCGGCTGGTGGTGGAGCGGTCGAACGCCAACCTGGCCGCGATGCAGCGCTTGCTCTACTTCCCCGCCGACGACACCGCGGAGCCCGAACTCACCGTGATCTACACGCCCAACCTCACCGCACCCGGCTTTCCCGACGACCGCGGGATCCTCGTCGACCTCGACGACGGGGTGACCCGGGTCTTCAACGCCGACTACTTCGGCGAGTCGAAGATGGGCGGCCTGCGGATGTGGGACGCCGCCATGTACCGGCGGGGCGGGCTGGCGATGCACAGCGGCCTCAAACTTATGGGTACCGACGGTCGGCGCCGCGCCGGACTCGTGGTGGGTCTGTCGGGCACCGGCAAGACCACCACGACCTTCTCCACTGCCGGGGGCGGGGCTCCGGTGCAGGACGACTTCATCGCGCTGTTCCCCGGCGGCAGGGTATACGGCACCGAGGCCGGCACCTTTGCCAAGGTCTACGGGCTCACCCCGGAGTCGGAGCCGGCGGTGTGGCACGGTGCCACCCGTCCCGAGTCGTACCTCGAGAACGTCGCCATCGACGGAGACGGAAGGCTCGATTGGTTCGACAAGTCACACACCGAGAACAGCCGCGCCGTGATCGCCGCCAGCGACATCCCGGGTTTCATCGCCCCGGCCAACGTCGAGACCGCGGACTTCATGCTGATCCTCAATCGCAACTGGAACATCATCCCCGCGGTGTCGCGCCTCACCAAGGACGAGGCGGCCGCCTACTTCATGCTCGGCGAGACCCAGGGCACCAGTGCCGGCGGCGTCGCCGAGGCGGGCAAGGCGCTGCGGGTCCCGGGGACCAATCCCTTCTTCGCCTACCGGCACGAGTGGCAGGGCAACCGGCTGCGGGAACTGCTCGACACCTGCACCCTCGAGGTCTTCGTGCTCAACACGGGTCGGGTCGGTGGTCCCGATGGCGACGAGCAATCGCGCAAGATCACCCCGGCCACCTCCGCGGCGATCGTGTCGGCGATCGCCAATGGGGGGATCGAGTGGACCGTCGATCCCGACTTCGGGTACGAGGTCGCCACCGCGGTTCCCGGAGTGGACGACGTCGAGATGCTGCAGCCGCGCCTCCTCTATCAGCGCCAGCAGCGCTCGACCGAGTACGCCGAGGTGGTGGCCAACCTGCACCGCGAGCGCCGTGAGCACCTCCACGGCTTCCGCGATCTTCTCCCCGAGATCGCCGGCGCGGTGTGAGCGCACTCGACGCGGTCGAACTGGTGGACGCCCTCTACCGGCGCGCCGTCGAGACGGCCGCGGAGATCGACGACTCCTCGCTGGCGGAATGGATGGAGGAGGCCTTCGCCGCGGTGGGCCATGACCGCGATCAAGCCAAGGCCTTGCGGGCGGCGATCCGCTTCGCCCGCAAGCTGGCCACCCGGTACGCCTCGGGAGCCTCGCATCTCCCCGACTGGCGCAATGGTGTCGACGAGGCACTCGGCTCGCGAGGTTGGGAACCGCAACTCGACCTGGTGCGGCACGCCCTGGCGACGTCACCGAGCGCCGAGCTGTTCGAGGCGATGAAGGCACGACACCGCGCCGTCCACTTCAACGAGTGGATGGAAGGGGTGGCATACGAGGCGTGGAGGGCGCCGCGGTAGGGTGAGTCGCCAGTCGCCTACGGTCAGGCGGGGATCGGGCGGTAGGAGCGCGCGGGATCGATCGAGGCCAACTCGATGCCGGTTTCATCGGTCAGGTAGTCGTATCCGATGGCCTGCATCTCTCGATCGGGGTCGAGGCGGTTGTACCGGTCCCGGCGGGCGATCCGGTCTTCGGCGTACCGCATGCGCAGGTGGTAGATGATGAGATCAGCCGGCGGGAAGCTCCCGTCGGCCAGGCGACCGTTCAGCGGTGCCCAATGACAGTGCAGCCTCTGCTCGTGGAACTCGTGGTCGTCGCGGGATACGAACATGCGGGCATGCCGCTTCCGTCCCCAGATGCCGTCGATGCGGATCGTCGTTGGGGAGCCCCACACCTCGCGAAGCCAGACGGCGTAGGCGGAATACCCCTCGCGCCGCGCCCGATCGATCTCGGACTCGGCACGCGCCCTGAATCCGTGCTCCAGGCGTTCGTCGGCGTCCAGGCCCAGGAGCCAGTCGGGCCGATGGCGTCGGGCCGCCTCCACGAGGAGGCGGTGGTTGCGGGCGTCGTCCCAATGGTGCGGCTCCTGCACGGGCTGCCGGATCAGCTCGAGGACCTCGGGCCGGCCCATCACGTACTCCGCGGACCCGTCGGTGGATCCGTCATCCAGTGCCACGACCCCGTCCGACTCGGCAACCACATTGGCGAAGTAACCGGGCAGGAAGCGCATCTCGTCGCGGAAGGCGAGCAGCGACAACAAGCGGGCGGGCCGACGGCGCGGCGACACTCGTGGCAGATGAAACTTTGGAATGAGGCTCCCCCGCTCCAGGATTCCGCAGAGTCTATGGTATCCGCCCGTGCGAATCCTGCTCACCAACCATAAGCTCGATGTCAGGGGAGGCTCGGAGCTGTATCTGCGGGACCTCGCCGCCGCGCTCAGGCGGCGGGGTCATCACCCCATGGCCTACTCCCCGTTTCTCGGACGGGCCGCCGAAGATGTGCGGGAGTGCGCAGTACCGGTGGTCCGGGACCTGTCGCTGCTCGACGATCCCCCGGACCTGATCCACGGTCAGCACCACCTCCCGACGGTCGAGGCCCTGCTGCACTTTCCGGGAGTCCCGGCGGTCTTCTTCTGCCACGGGTGGCTGCCGTGGCAGGAGATGCCACCTCGCTTCTCTCGCATCGTGCGCTATGTCGCGGTCGATGCGTTGCGCCGCGAACGCCTGATCACCGAAGAGGGCATCCCCCCCGAAATGGTCGAGGTGGTCCCGAACTTCGTCGACTTGGAGCGGTTCCGTCCGCGTCCGCAGCCGCTTCCCGGGCGGGCGAAACGCGCCCTGGTGTTCGACAACCACGCGGTACCGGGTGACGGCTTTCATCATCTCGCGGTGACCGCGTGTGAGGAGCGTGGCATCGAGGTCGAGAGTCTTGGGGTCCAGACCGGGCGGTTCCTCGATCGGCCCGAGGACATCCTGGCGGAGTACGACATCGTGTTCGCCCGGGGCCGGGCCGCCATGGAGGCCATGGCGGTCGGGTGCGCCGTGGTCATGTGCGGCGCGGAGGGTCTGGGACCGATGGTGACCCGGGCCACGGTCGAGGGACTTGCTGCCGCCAACTTCGGCATGGCTGCGTTGGATCATGCGCCCCGGATCGACCTGATTCGAGACCGCCTGGACCAATACGACCCTGTTGATGCCGCTGCAGTGCAGGTCTGGATCAGAGCGCATGCTGGCCTCGAGGCGGCGGTCGATCGCATCGAGAAGGTGTATGCGGATGTGATTGCCGGCTGGTCCGGGCAAGCCGCCGTCGCCGCCTCCACCGAGGCAGCCGAGCTGGCGGCGTACCTGCACCTGGTGCAGACCCTCGTGATTCCCCAGGCGACACGGGAGGCCCAGGGGCACAGCGAGCTCGACATCGGACGACGCGTTTCGGCGGCCCGAGCCGAGATCGGTGTGCTCCGTGAGCGGCTGGATGCCGCCCTCGAGGCGTCGACCGCCTCCGCTTCCCTGGCCGGGAAGTCGACCGGCCGGGTGGAGTCACTCCAGGCCGACCTGGAGCTGCTGCGCTCCTCGCGCGCCGTGCGACTGCAAACCTGGTTGAGGGCGCACCCCATCTTGGCCGGCTCGTATCGGCTGCTGGTTGGGGGGAGCCTGCCCAAGGGCGATCGGGAGATGTAGCCCGTCGCATGCGGGCAGCGGCGATGGGTCGGGCTCAGATCTCTCCCCGCCCGATCGCCGCTCCCAAGGCGTAGGCGAATGCACCCAACGGCACCAGGGGGGTGGCCAGGGCGATCCAGCGACGCTCGCCGGGGAGCGCCGCCGCCCAGGCAACCCTGATGAGAGAGGGGAAGCGGCGGAGCGCGTTGCTGGCCACCGTGCGGCTCACCTGCAATTGACCCAGGTCTCGCCATGTCCGAACGCTGCGGGAACCGCGGCGGTACTGATCGGCGAGGAGGGAGAAGAGGCCCCTCGGGTTGCGATGGGCGGTCCGAACCCTGGGCTCCCACACCGGTTGGTACCTGCCTGATAGGCGCTCTTTGATGTCGGTGTCCTCCCCAGCTCGCAGGTTGGACCGGAAGCCGCCGACTGCATCCAGCACTTCCCGCTTGAACGACAAGCCGTAGAGCAGCGCCTGCGCTGGAGCGACCCCGGGCATGCGTGGCGACCACAGCAACACGTGTGCCGCCCAGGAGAACACGTTCTTGGGATAGGCGTTGGTGATCGCAGCGGCCACGACTGAGGCGCCCGACCGGTGCCGTTCGATGCGAGCCGCCAGCCAACCGGCCTCGGCGACACAGTCCGCAGCAAGCAACGACACCAAAGGAGCGGTGGTGGCGGCGATCCCCAGGTTGGCGGCACCGCCGTAGAACAGTCTCTCGGGATGGTCGATGACCGGCACGTCGATGCCGGCTGCGGCGAGGGCGGCGGCCGGCTCCCCGCCCCCGGAATTGACCACAACCACCTCGACGGGGACGTCCTGGACGAGGATGGATCGCACCGCGGCCACCATGTCCCGTGGGCTCCGGTAGCTGACCACGATGCAGGCGATCTCGGGAGGCTGCTTCAACGCCGCAAGCGTAACGATCCGGCCCCACCGTTTCCTCGAAAGGGGAGGCGCTCGCCAGTCCCCAGTCTCCAGTCCCCAGTCTCCGGTCGTCATGGAAGCGGGCTCGGAGAACGGGTAACCGGAAACCGGTAACCG
>DNGH01000057.1:0-730 GCA_003486285.1 Actinomycetota bacterium | reverse complement strand
AACCGGAAACCGGTAACCGGTAACGTCGCTCCGTGCCCGTCACCGATCGCCCGGGTCAGCAGCGTCTCGCCCTTCGCCTCGAGTACGCCACCATCGCCTGGAACCTCGGCGAAGCCGTGCTCACCATCGGGCTCGGCATCGCCGCCGCCTCACTGGCTCTGATCGGCTTCGGCGCAGACTCGATCATCGAGGTGTTCGCCTCCGCGGTCGTGGTGTGGCACATCGTTCCGGGACACGCCATCGACCATCCGGAGCGGACCTCGCGGGCGCTGCGTCTGGTGGCGGTGGCCTTTGCGGTCCTCGCCGTGGTCCTGATGACGGTGGCGGTGCGAGACCTGACCACGGCCCGGCGCCCCGGCGAGTCGCCCTGGGGGATCGCCTATCTCGCCGCGACCGCGCTGGTGATGTTCGGCCTCGCCGTGGCCAAGCGCCGCCTCGCCACCAGGCTCGCCTCGGCCCCATTGCACTCCGAGGCCACCCTCACCATGCTCGACGGGATCCTGGCCACCGGCACCATGATCGGACTGACCCTCAACGCCGTCCTCGGCTGGTGGTGGGCCGACCCCACCGCCGCGCTCCTGGTGGCGCTGGCCGCAGCCAATGAAGCGAGGGAGAACTGGGCGGAAGCAGGAGAGGCGAGCCTTGAGCCGTGAGCGTGAGCGGTCAGCGGTCAGCGGTCAGCCAGATTCGGAAATGGGGGCGACGGCTCTCGCGGGCAGCGGGCAGCGGG
>DNGH01000126.1 GCA_003486285.1 Actinomycetota bacterium | reverse complement strand
CGTCAGGCACAGGTTGTCGCCCTCACCTACGTGGATGATCTCGACTCCGAGGCGGTCGGCGCGGTCCTCGGCATTTCGCCGGCGACGGTCAGGGTCCATCTGGCGCGGGCCCGGGCAACGCTGGCCGAGCGGCTGGAGCTGGAACAATGACACTCGACGATCTGGCCAGGGACGCCGCAGCCCGCACCCGCCAAGAAGCCGCCGATCTCGGTCGCGTCAACCCGACCCGTTACCGACGAGGACGGCAGCTGCGGAACGGGATGCTCTTCGGGGCGGCGGCCGTAGTCGCTCTCCTCGTCTTCCTGGTTGTGATCGCGGTGCCGCCCCCGATGGAGAAGACCGCGGTCACGGTGATCACGACCCCCGATGTCCCCTCAAGCACGATTCCGTCACCGCCGACCACGTCACCATCCGGCCCCACGGGAGTCCTTGGGGCCGGTTGGGAGGAGATCGATGCGGGCCCGGTGGCGGGGAGGTATGGAAGGCACGGCGCTGCGGTGGCCTGGTCATCGGAAGGGTTGATCATCTGGGGAGGTAGCAGCTCGGAGTCGGGGGCGGTGACGCAGTCGACGATCTTCTATCGGGACGGCTATCGCCTCGACCCGGCAACGGGGACTTGGCACGCGATTCCTCCCGCGGGCGTCGAGGGCCTGTGCGGCGGCGAGGTGCGTGCTCTGACCGTGGGTGATCGGGTGTTGTTCTACGGCGCCGACGGGCCTGCCGATCGTTGCGCATTGGCCGCGGTATACCACCCAAGCTCCGGCTCGTGGTTCCAAGTCGATGACGAGTTCGCGTCGAGGATCACCCGTGACACTGCGCTGGTATGGACCGGCGAATTGGTGGTCGCGCCCGAGGTCGGTGTTGCCTACCACCTTCACTCCGGCGAGCCAAGGCAGATTCCCTCCCTCGCCGATCGGCTTGACGAAGTGGTGCACAGTCCGCTCCGAGCACACTGGACCGGATTCGAGGTCCTTGCTGTCGGGTCGGGTCCGGTCTATGCCTGGGCACCTGGCGACGACGAGTGGCGCGATCGAGGGACTCCTCCGGTGCCTCATAACGGCAGGGCCAGCGTCTGGGCGGAGGGTGATGGCCTTTGGGTCGTCAACTCCGATATGGCCGTGGCCGTTCTTTGGGACAACGGGTGGAATTCCCCGGGCAGCATTCCGCTCACATTCGCTGAGTGTGTTCCCGAGGCGGTTGCCGTGTCGGGGACGCCTGTGGTGCGCACCTGCTCGGGGTTAGCCATCTGGGACGGATCTCGCGGCACCTGGGTGCCGGCA
Organism: Actinomycetota bacterium; assembly: GCA_003486285.1. Lineage (GTDB taxonomy): Bacteria > Actinomycetota > Acidimicrobiia > Spongiisociales > UBA11373 > UBA11373. The sequence continues at coordinate 2,229 of DNGH01000126.1, read as the reverse complement.
CCACTAGAAGTGCCCGGATGGGGGGTGCATAGCGACGGAGTACTCGTTGCTGCCGAGGATGAGGACGCCGTGTACTCGGTCGGTCCGCACATATACCGCTACCGGGTGCGCCGGCTCCCCGGCGGAGGGATCGAGTCATCGCAGGCGATTCCCATTGGTCGCATGGAGCTGGACCCGCTGGATCCGTGGGTATTCGATAGCGCCTTCGTGGCCGGGTCCACCGTCGGGGTGACCCTGACAGGGCCAAGTCAATGCGCCATTACCTCGACCGGGGGCACCTGGACCGCTCCGGCCGAATTCTTGCCGGGCACGGAGGGGGGCGTGATTCACAATCCGGGACGAGCGATCCTCCACGCCACCATCTATCGATCGGCCGACGACGCCGCACGGTTCGGCGTCGCCATCGCTGCGGACCCTGACACCGTGTTCATCCGCTGTGACGGGGGCAACGATGACGCTGTGCTCTCCGAACACGCCACCACGCTCGCCTCGCGGTTGTGGTGGCCAGATGAGCCGCTGGTGGCGGCCCCGTTCACCGACGGCCCCGGTTGGGATGCACTCGACGCCGGACCGATCGAAGGGCGAATGCGCATCGCCGCAGCTTGGACCGGAGAGGAGCTGTTCGTGTGGGGCGGTCACGACGGCTACATCCAGGAGACCCCAGGTCCCGAGTCCTTCCACCAGGACGCCTACCTGTTCGATCCGATCACGGACACATGGCGCCCTGCCGCCCCGCCGCCAGACGACCTGTGCGCTTTCACCGAGGCCGGGGTGATCCCGCTCGACGAGGAAGTGTTGCTGCGGGGATTGGCTCCCGACCGTGACGGGTGTTCGCAGGCCGCCATCTACACCCCGGCTGACAATACGTGGCGCATCGTGGACAGTCCGCTGTTCGACGTCTTCTACTTCAGGACCGATCTGGTGTGGACCGGCGATTGGCTCGCTGCCCCCAGAGCGGGACTCGCCTGGGTGCCCGATACCGGCGAGACGGTGGGGATTCCCCCGGTTCCCCGCGGCTTGCTCGACGCCCGCTCGCCGACCGACTCGCACTGGAATGGGAACCACATCGTCACCATCGCCGGTGGCGACGTTTACACGCTGCTCCCCGGCGACGACAAGTGGAAGACGATCTCAGGGCCCGCGTTGCCGGAGGGGGGCCGGGTGTCGGTGTGGTACCAGGACGGCCTGCTTGTCGCCGAATCGGGTCACTTGACCGCCCTGCTCGACGATCAGGATCGCTGGAACGTCTCGAGACTGCCGTTGCGCGACGACGAGTGTCGCGTCGATCTGTTGGTAGCTGCGGGACATCCGGTCGCCTCGACCTGTTCGGGTATGGCGATCTGGGACAACGGCTCGTGGATCCCGATCCCGGTGAGTGCCTATGGATGGTCGTGGATGCCATTGGTGGTGGCGAGCGACGGCGCTATCTATTCGCTGGGCGAGGGTTTCCACCGCTACCCCATCGAGTTCGAGGATGGGCTAGTGGTGACCCCGGACACCATCCCGATAGGGGTGGCGCTGGTCAAGATCGGGGGCTTTCGGATCATTGGCACCATCGGCTGGTCCAATGTCCAGTATCCGGACGGTTCCATCGGCTTCGCCATCGCCGTCGCCCTCGCCGGGCCCCGTGGCCTGTGTCATGTCACCTCGACCTACGGCGGTCCTGCCCTCGGGGAGCCCGCGCAGGTGAGAGAGCTAGGCCTCGAGGTGTTGGTGTTCGACTCGCCCAACGCCATGACCGACTGGGCAGTTCGCACCGGCGACAGCGACGTGGTGCGAATCAACTGCGAGTCGGAAGACGACGCCCTGACGCTGGCCCGCAGCCTCTGGATCCCTTGAAAGCTGTCCGCGGTCAGCTGACGGCTACCGAAACATATCCTCCGCATCGGGCCGCACCATGTCTGCGGCCCGCCCCTCACCCTGCGGGATCTCCACGCCGCGCACCAGGGCCGCCGGCACCGCTGCTGCCTTGCCCATCACCAGGTCGGCGGCGGCGGCGATCTCGTCGACCACCGCCACCTCGGTGACGTGCAGTTCCCTTCCGGCGGCGTCGAAGGTGCCCTTGAGATCGAGGATGGGAAGCATCCCGGAGACCCCGATGGCGACGTCGGTGAGGCCGCGCCGCCACGGCCGGCCAAAGGTGTCGGAGATGATCACGGCGAGGTCGACCCCGGTCGCTGCCCGCAGCGCCATGCGAATCCCGTGGGCGGACCGATCCGGGTCGTGGGG
>DNGH01000048.1 GCA_003486285.1 Actinomycetota bacterium | reverse complement strand
TCGACCCCGTCCTCGCAACCGGGACCACGGCCATCACCCTCGAAGGTGATGGGCATCGCTTCGAGGTGCGCCACCCCGCCGCCTGGGATCTCACCGCCGGACCCGACCACATCCCGTCGCACGACGCCCTCATCTTCGGCTCGCTCCCGCTGCGGCATCCGGTGGCGGCGGCGACGCTGTGGCGGCTCATGGGGGCCTCGACCGGATTCATCACCCTCGACGCCAACCTCCGCCCGCCCTGGGTGGACCGCGCCGCGCTGGCCCGCCTCATCACCCGCGTCCATCTCCTCAAGATGAATCAGGACGAAGCCAACCTGCTCGGCGAGCACCCCGCAGGACCCGAGTGGGTCTGCATCACCCGGGGCGCCGCTGGTGCCGCGCTCCGACATCGCGACGGTGCGGAATGGACGGCGGCAGGCATCCCGACGCCGGTGGTGGACGCGGTGGGTGCCGGGGACGCCTTTCTCGCCGCGGTCGTCGATGGCCTCGTCGCCGGCCGCGATCCCGGCGCCGTGCTCGACGAGGCCAATCGGGCCGCCGCGGAGACCGTCGGCAGGCGGGGCGGGCTCCCACCCCGTCGATAGCCACCCGACACGGGTGGATGTATCCGAATACCATCGCCCGGTCCAACTCATCGGAAGGGGATTACTCAGATGGACAAGAAGCAGGCAGCAGGGCTGATCATCCTCGGTGGCGCCGGGCTCGCCATCGGGTCGTTCTTGGCGTGGGGCGAGGTCCTCGGGATCACCGCCAGCGGCATGGACGGCGGCGACGGCTGGTTCACCCTGATCGCAGGCATCGTCCTGGTGGTGGTCGGATACCTCGCCTTCAGCGGTGGCAAGGCCCTTCCGGCGTGGCTCGGTTGGGCCGCACTGGTCGTCGGCGCTGGCGTCGCCATCATCAACTACTTCGACATCAGCGGGGTCGAGGGCCTCAGCGTCGGCATCGGCATGTGGATCATGCTCGCCGGCTCGGTGCTCGCCCTGGTCGGCCTGCTCATGGGCCGCAATAAGGCCTGAGGGCGAGTTCGAAGTTCGAGTCAGAGGGACGGTCGCAAGGCCGTCCCTCTGCTTTTCCGGGTGCGATCCATCCGCCAACCGGGCGACCACGATGGCCGGATATACTCCCCAGGCCTTCAGGCGGGACGAGACCTGGGCGGGTGTATCCTCGACGGACCCTGCCCCCATCGTCCAGCGGCCTCGGACGCCGGCCTTTCAAGCCGGAAACACGGGTTCGAATCCCGTTGGGGGCACGCTGGGGGCGTGGTGAAGCTGGAGTTCACGCCGGCCTGTCAAGCCGGAGGTCGCGGGTTCGAGTCCCGTCGCCCCCGCCACAATCGAGTCACCCGGTCAGGTAGCTCAGTCGGTAGAGCGCGGGTCTGAAAAACCTGAGGTCGTCGGATCGATGCCGACCCTGACCACCAGAAGAAGGTTTCAGGTTTCAGGTGTCAGATGTCAGGATCAGGTATCGGGTGCCAGGTTCGGAACCTGATGCCTGCGGTCACCGCCCGGGCCTGTTTGGCCGGCTGTCGCGCTTGAGCTGACGGCTCACAGCCGACAGCTGACAGCCGGAGTAGGAGGACGGGCGAGCCCTCGTCATCGCCACTCGTCGTCGCCCTCGCTTCTTCAAGGGGGCGCAACGTGCAGGATCCGGGCGCCAACGGATCACGACTCACTCACCAAATTCGGCGACGAACCCGATCTCGGGTACAGGATCCGCAGCCATCGTTGCGTTCCTCACGCCCTCCCCCAACCCGATCGATACCACTTGGATGCACTCCCGGTTGATCCGCAACGCTCTGGCCACGATCTCGGCTGCTGCCGTCTCATTGGGCAGGGACTCCGCCGGATCCCAGTTCAGGGTTCCATGGACCGCAAAACGCATCTCGCCCTCCAGTCGCGAGCACCAGCTCATGCGTCAATGCCCAGGCCACCCCGTGCTGTTCCAGAGACAGCGACCGATATCGTAACTACGGGCATCCCGTGCCTGCGGTAGCCACTCACACAAGCGCAGAGGTATCAGGTGTCAGGTATGGCATCAGGTTGGGCAACTGAGACCTGCGTCACGGCCCGGAGCCCGCTTGGTCACCCCTCGCTCCTCGCCCCTACCGTTTCGGGTGCCCCATCGCCACCAGGTAGAGCGGATCACAGCCTTGGGGCAGACCGAGCAGTGCGGTCACCTTCTGGTCGTCAAAGGAGCCGACGGGAACGGCGCCCAGACCCAGAGCTGTCGCCTGCAACAGCAGGTTCTGGACGGCGTGGCCGGCTTCGAGCGCCACAAAGCGTCCGGCACGCCCCTCGTACTTATCGGCGGTTCGTGCCGTCATCGCCGTCACCGCGATCACCAGTGCGGCATCTGCAATGCACGGCTGGCCTCCTGCCGCCTCGGCCAACGCGGGACGCAAATCGTCGGGTCGCAACATCGCCAACTCGTGCTCGATGGGCCGGTAATGGCCCACACCATCGGGGGTGACTGCATACACCTCGAGCGGCACGCTGCGCCCTGACGAAGGAGCGGTGCGAACCGGTCCGTGCTGGTCCGCGCCGGAGATGCCCTGGGCGGCCCACAGCAACTGGGAGAGATCCGTCGCTGAGATGGGCACACTCGTGAAGTGGCGAACCGAGCGACGCTTCGCCAGAGCAGTCTCGAGGGGTACCAGCCCGGTCACGTCCGGTGGGGACAAGGCGATGACGCCCCCCGGTCCTTCGATCGGTTCACGTGCCACGCACCGAAGGGTAGGTCGACCGGACCGCCTCAACTTCTGCGGCCCCAGGGCCGAAGCACCCAGGATCCACCCATCGGCCGAATGAACCGCCCTCACCCGACCCCATCGCGCGCGTCGAGTACGGGCCCGGTGACGCCGCCAAGGCGCTGTTCGCGGCCGAGGGATTCCCCGACATCCACCCCGACGACCTGTCCCCCGGTGCGGTGATGGGCGCCGTCACCGGCCAGGCGGCGGTGCAACCCTTCTGCCACGTCGGCGACCGCGCCTTCTCGGTGTATGCGGCGGTCGGCTCGCACCGCATGCGAGCCCGCCTGGCTCCCGCCATCACCGAGGTGCTGCGCGGCATCGCGCTGCTGTGACCGCCTGACCACGCGCCGGCACTAGACGATCGGTGGAATCCGATCCCCGGGGGCAAGGGCACGATTCACCCCGGCGACGAGGGCGTTCAACTCCGCAATGCGTGCCGCGGCGGCGGTGCGATCGGGCATCGTGCGAAGAAACGGCAGTTCCTTGCGGATGGTCCGTCGCATCTCGTCGGCAGCATCGTGAGCGCGGGCCTCATCGAGGTAGCGGCGTGCCCACCAGTCGGGGTCGTACTCACGATCGAGATCTGGAAGCAATTTGCCCGCTCCGGGAAGGTTGTCGAATTCGCCGCGGGCGATGGCGTCTCGAATCGAACGCTCCACCGGACCCACGTAGGTCGGCATGGCCTCGAGGGATGGCGGTTCGCCCGGTCCCGGGTCCCGATCCTTAGACCCCGAATCAGTTGACATAGGCGAGCGACTGGGCGTGCGCCCAACGCGATGCGGCCTCGCCGTAGTGCTCGCCGGCCAGGTCGTAGTCCTCCTGCTCGAGCGCATCCAGACTGAGCGCCATGTCGGCGGCGGTCTCGTCCAGCGCCAGGTCCGCCGAGGAGAACAGGCCGGCAACGCCGCCGTAGTCCAACTCGAGGATGGCATCGCCAGGGAACGCCTCGACCCATGCCAGCAGTTCGGCCACGGGATCCACCACCGTCTCGTCGAACCCGGCGGAGTCGAGCACCTCGACCGCACGCCGCAGACGCCGCACCGAATCGCGCAGCCGAGTCCGGTAACGAATCGTCGTCACACCGTCGACCTCACCGAGGATGCGCTCGGAGGGGTCGAATGCCGTGAACCAGCGCAGGGGGACCGCAAAGGCACTGGTGAGGATGTGGCTGCGCGCCGCCGGGTTCCGATTCTGGATGCGGCGCAGCTCCCGGGCCGCCCGCTCAGCGGCAACCTCGGGCACCAACAGCGTCGCCGCCGGTCCCTGATAGGCGTTACGGAAGGCGAGAAGGCCTTCGAGCATGCGCAACCGGGCGTGGCGCGGGCAGATGAAGCGCTGGCCCTCCACCTGGATCACGAAGGCGTCGTCTCGGGTCGACTCCTCCCAGACCCCATAGGCGCCGCTCACCAGGAAGCGGCCGGAACGCACCGGAGGGATGGCGCGCTCGGCCGGGGCCGCGATGCGGTCCGCAGGCAGATACACGCGCAAGTACGTCGCGATGGCCATGGCGCGATGGTACCGACAAGCCGGGTCCTAGTCCCCGGGACCCACCCAGGACCCCGGGGCTACACTCGGCTCGTCCCCACCGTCGAGCCCCAAGGAGTCGCCGTGAGTGTTTTCGACGCGGTCGGTGATCGCGGACACGAGGAGGTGGTGTTCGGATCCGACTCGGTATCAGGCCTCAAGACCATCATCGCCATCCACTCCACAGCTCTCGGTCCCGCCCTCGGCGGGACTCGCTTTTATCCGTACGCCTCGGAGTCCGAGGCCCTCGAGGACGTGCTCCGCCTCTCCGGAGCGATGTCCCTCAAGGCCGCAGCCGCCGGCCTCGACCTCGGCGGCGGCAAGGCGGTCATCATCGGTGATCACCGCAAGATGAAGTCGGAACGGCTCTGGCGCGCCTACGGGCGGGTCGTCGACTCCCTGCAGGGTCGCTACATCACCGCGGAAGATGTCGGCACCGACGCCTACGACATGGAGATGATCCGACGCGAGACGCGCTGGGTCGTCGGGGTCCCCGTGGAAGAGGGCGGCTCGGGTGACCCCTCTCCGGCGACGGCCCGCGGCCTGGCGGCAGCGGCGCGCGCCGTATTCAAGTTCCTCGACAAGGAGGACCTCTCCGGGCGCAAGATCGCGGTTCTCGGGGTGGGCAAGGTCGGATCGGACCTGGTGCGCCGCTTCATCGAGGCCGGCGGCAAGGTGACCGTCGCCGACGTCTACCCGCCGGCGCTGGAGAAGGTCAAAGCCCGCTTCCCCGAGGTCGAGGTGGTGGCCACCGACGAGATCTTCGACGTCGAGTGCGACCTGTTCTCCCCCTGCTCGCTCGGCGGGGTGCTCACCGACCAGGTGGTCTCCCGGCTGCGCTGCATCGCCATCGTCGGGGCCGCCAACAATCAGCTGGCCACCCCCGAGGTAGCCGATCTCATCGCCGACCGTGACATCGTCTACGGCCCCGACTTCGTGGTGAACGGCGGTGGCTTGATCAACGTCAGCGAAGAGATCAGCGGATACACGCCCGAGAAGGCGGCGGTGCACATCGACAAGATCTACGACACGACGCTGCGGGTGCTCGAGACCGCCCGGGAACGGAACATCACGCCCCATCAGGCCGCGGTCGATCTCGCCCAGCAGCGCATCGACGAGATCGGCAATCTGCGGCTCTTCCGGCGCAGCGGTGACGACCGCAACTAGCCGGGGCCGCACCTGATAGGCTCGCCCCGCGAATCGGTGTCCGCCCTATCGGGCGGATACTTGCATGGCCCCTTGACCTATCGGTGCACGCTTTCGGAGGCTTCCCCGCAATGATCGGGATCGACACGGTGCACAACCATCTCGACCTGGGCATCAGTGACGATGCCCTATTGCACATGTACCGCACGATGGTGCTGGCGCGCCGCATCGACGATCGGATGTGGGCGCTGAACCGGCAGGGGCGAGCCCCCTTCGTGGTGTCCTCGTCGGGGCACGAGGCCGCGCAGGTCGGCACCGCGATGGCGCTCGACCAGCGCCACGATTGGGCCCTTCCCTACTACCGCGACGTGGCGGTGGCCCTCGCCCTGGGCATGAGCGCGGAGGAGATCTTCCTCGGGGTGTTCTCCAAGGCCGCCGACCCCAACAGCGGCGGGCGCCAGATGCCGAATCACTGGTCCCACCGGGACCGGCGCATCTTCAGCCACTCCTCGGTGATCGCCACCCAGTATCCGCACGCCACCGGCATCGCCTGGGAACTGCAGCGCACCGGGGATCCTGGCGTCGTGACGGTCTGGGGTGGCGAAGGGTCCACCTCGGAGGGCGACTTCCACGAGGCTCTCAACTTCGCCGCGGTGCGGCGCCTCCCGGTCGTGTTCGTCATCGAGAACAATCAGTACGCCATCTCGGTCCCGGTCGCCGAGGAGGTGGCGGGGAGCCTGGCCGATCGCGCCGCCGCTTACGGCATGCCCTCCGAATCGATCGACGGCAACGACGTCTTCGAGGTGTACCGGGCGGCGTCCGAGGCGGTGGG
>DNGH01000233.1 GCA_003486285.1 Actinomycetota bacterium | reverse complement strand
ACCCGGCACCCGGCACCCGGAACCCGGTACCCGGCGCCCGGCGCCCGGCTACCGACTCTCGTCGGGCGGGAGCCATTCCATCTCGTAGTACGACAGCTGGTTCCAGAGGAGCCAACCCATGTTGAGATCCTCGGCGGTGGCGATCGCCTCCCGCACCTGGGCGGTGGTCCACGAGAAGGCCTGGATCCACGGCCGGAGCAGTGCGCCACCCTCCATGCGGATCATGCCCGACTCGAGGGCCTCGCCGACCACCTCGGCGGGATGGTCGTTGGGGTTGTCGAAGTTGAGCCAACCCGGCCCGTAATGGCTGGGGTAGACCATCGGGCTGATCGCATCGACGGTGGCGGAGAGTTCCTCGACCTTTTGGCCGATGCCCTGCTCGTCGCGTACCGAGAGGATGATGGCGAAGATGTCCGCCGAGACCGCGCATCCCTCGGCGTTGATCCGCTCGCGGGCGGTGGTGAGAAATTCGCCGACGATCGCGACCCGGCCCTCCGGCGTCAGGAACTCCGGGTGGTCGTAGACCGCGATGTTGATGTCACCGTCGGAGGGGAACCGGACGTAGTCGAACTGGATCTCGTCGAATCCCATCTTGCAGGCGGCGACACCGAGGCTGATCGGGTACTCCCAGGAGCCGCGATCGGTGGGATCCATCCACCCGAGCCCGTTCCAGGTGACCCAGGTGTCGCCGTCGACCGAGTTGTGCATCGCGTATTGATTGCGGTGGAGCGAGGCGTAGGGATCCTGCCAGGTGACGATGCGGGTGATCGTGTACAGGCCGTGTTCCTTGGCCTGGGCGAGGCGACGGCGCACGTCGTAGACCGGTTGCAGGGATCCGATGGCGGCAGGCTCGTCGTAGCCGTCGATCTCATGCACGACGTTGCCGAGTTCGATCTTGGTGTCGAACACCAGGGCGTTCACCGTGCTTTCGTCGGCGAACTCGAGGATCTGTGCGAACAGGGCGTCGTCGCCGGCGGTCTTGGGCTCGACCCGCAGGCCACGGACCATGAAGGCATCCATCTTCACGTCGAGACGGCGGCGGTCGCCGCTCCACTCCGCGGTGGCGGACTCCCAGGCCGCCTTCTCCACCATCACCGTTCCCGGCATCGCCTCGACGATCTCGAACGAGCCGAACTCCTGGGTGATGGTGGACATGTCGTTGATCGTCACCCGGGCTCCCACCACACCGATGCCGTTGCTGTCGGTGACGCGGCCCTGCAGCACGAGTGGCTCCATCTGCAGGCCCAGTGCCCCCTGCAGGGGGAGCTGTTCCACCGTGTAGGTGGCGGAGCGATAGCCCTGAGCGGAGACGGTGAGGGTTCCGGGGACTTCGAAGGCGATGCGGGCCAGCCCGCCCTCGACGGTGGTGGCATCGTGGCCCGATTCTGTGGTGACCAGGGCACCCTCCAGGGGACGGCCTTCGGCGCCGAGGACCTGGATGCGCACCCGGTCGCCTGCGGTGAGCGCCCGGACGAGGATGAATCCGCCGACGATGCCGCCCACGATGGCCGTGACGATGAGGGTCCTGAGGATCATGCGGCCCCAGTGATGCTGTCGCTTGAACTTGTAGGGCTTGTTGGGAACCACTGCCGGTCGGGACGCCAGGTCCGGTACCCGCCGGCGGCGGCGGGACACCCGGCGGGACCGGCGATCGAACACGGACATGGCGTTGTAGGAGCTGCGCATGGCGGTGTGGCCAAAGGATAGGTGTGGCCCCGCGCCTGTGTAACCATGGGATACTTTCTCCATGGCTCTCGCCGAGGACCTCGCCGTTCGCGACCGCTGGGTGGCGGAGGGCAAGAAGGTGGCGGCGGCGACGGTGATCTCCGCCGTCGGGTCCACCCCTCGCCCTCCCGGTTCGCGGTTGTTGTTGTCCTCCGCCGGTGAGGTCGTCGGCTCGGTGAGTTCGGGGTGTGTCGAGGGCGATGTCACCGTGCGGGCCGAGGCCGTCCTTGCCGGCGGAGCGCCCAGCGTCGTCACCTACGGCATCACCGACGATCAGGCCTTCGAGGTCGGCCTGTCGTGCGGCGGGACCATCCGCGTCCTGATCGAGCGCTGGTGACCGACGTCCTCGCCGCGGCCCGGGCCCTGGCCGACGCCGGTGGGACCGGGGCGCTGGCCACGGTGATCGCCGGCGATCGCGCCGGAGTTCCCTTCCTCGTCGATGCCTCGGGGAAGGTTCTGGCGGGTGATCCCGCGGAGTTGCTCACCCCGGCGGTGGTCGAGGAGATCGCACGGCGCATCGACCGCGAGGTCTCGGGCGTGGTGCCCTCTACCGGCATCGAGATCTTCCTCGACGTCATCACCCCGCCGCCGACACTGCGGCTGTTCGGGGCAGGACCGATCGCCGAGGCCCTGTGCCGGCTGGCGGCACGGGCCGGGTTCCGGGTCGTGGTCGGAGACCCCCGGTCGGCCCACGCCCTGCCGGAGCGGTATCCGGATGCGGTGACCGTGTCGTGCGGCTGGCCCGACGATCTGGTGGCGGCCGATCCCTTCGATCGCCGCACCTTCGTGGTGTCGCTGCTCCACATCGAGCGGTTCGAGGACCCGCTGCTCCCGATGGCGCTGCGTGCCGGGGTGAGGTACCTCGGTGCCCTGGGGTCGCGCAAGACCCATGCGGCCCGGCTCGAACGGCTGCGCGCCGCCGGTCACACTTCGGCGGAGCTCGATCGGATCCACGGGCCGGTCGGCCTGTCGATCGGTGCCGTCACCCCCGAGGAGATCGCGGTGGCCATCCTGGCGGAGATGGTGCAGGTGCGGAGGAGTGAGAGAAGTTGAGAGTCGAGAGAGTTGAGAGAGTTGAGAGTTGAGAGTCAAGAGACCGACTCTGAACTCTGAACTCTGAACTCTGAACTCTGAACTCTGAACTCTGAACTCAGACTCAGTGCCCGATGTCCGGCAACTGGTAGGAGAACACCGCCAGCAGGGCCACCGCTTCGCCGGTCGTGG
>DNGH01000228.1 GCA_003486285.1 Actinomycetota bacterium | reverse complement strand
ACTGGAGACTGGAGACTTCCTACGCGTTCCGCGCCGCCGGGATGTCCTTGCGGCTCGGGAGCCAGCGCTGGGGGACCGGGCGGACCCGCATCCGCATGTCGACGACCCGGAGTCCCTGGCCGGGTGGCAGCACCTTGACCGGGTTGAGGTCCATCTCGGCGATCTCGGGGAAGTCGTCGATCATCGCCGACACCCGGAGCAGAGCATCACGCAACGCCGCGACGTCCCCGGCATCGCCGCCGCGATATCCGTCGAGCAGCTTGGCGGCCTTGACCTCGGAGATCATCTCGGCGGCGTCGACGTCGGTGAGGGGGTGGATCCGGAAGGCGATGTCGCCGATCAGCTCGACGAACACGCCGCCGAGCCCGAAGGCGATCAGAGGCCCGAACGAGGGATCCTCGGACATGCCCACGAGCACCTCGTGCCCACCGGCGACGAACTCCTGCACCAGGGCCCCGGTGACGTCGTCGGCCACGGCGGTGACCCGGTCGAACGCCGCTCCCACCTCGGCGTCCCCCGAGACGTCCAGCGCCAGGCCGCCCACCTCGGTCTTGTGCAGCACGCTGGGAGCCACCACCTTCAGGGCGACGGGACCGCCGATGGCGGTGGCGGCGGCGATCGCCTCCTCCCGCGTGGCGGCGAAACGCGAGGCGGCCCGGCGGAGCCGGTAGGCATCGAGCATCGCCTCGGCCTCTTCGGGCTCGAGCCATCCCCCTTGGTCTCCGAGGCGCTTCAGGCCGTCATCGATGGCGGCACGAGCTGCATCGCGATCGACGTCGTCGAAGCGCACCACCTCGCCGAGGGGATGCGCCCGCCACTCTGCATAGCGGACCGCTCTCGCCAGGGCACGTGCCGCCGGCTCCGGGAACGGGTAGATCGGAATCCGTTTGGTCCCCTCGGCATGATGCGGCGTCGTGTCGATGTCGGCTTCCATGTAGACCGCGAGCACGGTCTTGGCGGTGCCGACCACGGTCTCGGCCACAGCCTTCTGCACGGCGTCGAGGCCACCCGGAGTCGTCGGGATGAACACCACGATGACCGCGTCGAGTTCATCGCTCTCGAGGAGAGCCCGCAGCACGGAGCGATACTGCTCCGGGCCCGCCGAGGCGATCATGTCCACCGGATTGCGCACCGCCGCTTCCTTGGCCAGGCCCTCGGAGATGCGCTGCTGCAGCCCGTCGGAGAGGACCGGCACCGTCAGGCCCTCGGACTCGAGGGCATCGATGGCGAGGATCGCCGGGCCGCCGGCATTGGTGAGCACCCCGACCCGTCGGCCCTTGGGGAGGGGCTGGTTGGCGAGGAGTGAGGTGACCTCGAACAACTCCTCGAGGGTGTCGGTGCGGATCACCCCCGACTGGCGGAACAAGGCGCGCACCGCCCCTTCCACGCTGGCCAGGGCCCCGGTGTGACTGCTGGCGGCGCGGGCTCCCCCGAGCGTGCGACCCGACTTCACGGCCACGATCGGCTTGGTGCGGGCGATGCGCCGGGCGATACGGGCGAAGCGCCGCGGGTGCCCGAACGACTCCATGTACAGCACGATCACGTCGGTGGCGGGATCCCCCTCCCAGTAGAGCAGGAGGTCGTTGCCACTCACGTCCGCCTTGTTGCCCACGGACACGAAGGTCGAGATCCCGATGTCGAGGCGGCGGGCGTGGTCGAGGATGGCGATGCCGAGCGCTCCCGACTGGCTGGACATGCCGACGTTGCCCGGCGGTGGGAAGACCGGGGCAAAGGTGACATCGAGGCGCACCGCCGGGTCGGTGTTGAGCAGACCCATGCAGTTGGGGCCGATCAGCCGTATCCCGGCGTCGCGGGCGATCGACACCAGTTCCCGCTCCAGCTCGGCGCCGGCCTCACCCGTCTCGGAGAATCCGGCGGTGATCACCACCATGCCCCGGACCCCCTTTTCGGCACACTGGCGGGCCACGTCCAGCGTCAACCGAGCCGGCACCACGACCACGGCCAGGTCCACCGGGTCGGGAATGTGCAGCACCGAGTCGTAGGCCTTGATCGAACCCACCGACTGGGCATTGGGGTTGACCGGGTACACCGTCCCGGTGAATCCGGCCCGCATCAGGTTGCGGAGCAGGCGTCCCCCAATGGACATCTCCTCACGCGAGGCCCCCACCACCGCCACCGCGCGTGGATAGAACACGGGCAGGAGCGATGCGGCCACGGCGTGCTGCTCGCGGACCCCGGCAAGACGGGTCACCTCCTCGGTGATCTCCACCGGGAAGTCGACGGTATAGACGCCCTCCTCGAGGGACCGCGTCATGCGGTAACCCGAGGTGCGGAACACGCGCATCATCGCGTAGTTGTCGCCGAGCACGAAGGCTCGGAATCCGGTCACCCCATGATTGCGGGCGTGATTGGTGAGGTGGACCAGCAACTGTGTGCCGATGCCGCGCCCCTGGTGGGCATCCTCGACACCGAAGGCGACTTCGGCGAAGGTCGGATCGTCCTCCAGGCGGTCGTAGCGACCCACGGCCACCATCGCCGGGCCGATCATCACCACGAAGGCCATCCGGTCCTCGTAGTCGACGTTGGTGAAGTACTCGAGTTCCTCCGGAGTGAGGTCGGACTTGTGTCGGAAGAAGCGCTGGTAGACGGTGTCACGGCCCATGCGATGGAACATGGCGTGGAGCGCATCGGCGTCACCGGGCTTGATCGGCCGCATGTGGGCCAGTCCCCCGTCGCGCAGCACCACGTGGAAGTCGTAGTCGGCGGGGTACACGGCCATTACCCGGGATTCTCGCGCATTGCGGGGGGTGGACCGCCAGGGGCATGCGCCGGGTGCCGGGCAGTAGCGGTCAGCGGTCAGCGGTCAGCGGTCAGCCAGACCTCGGGCGACGGGTAACCGGCAACCGGTAAC
>DNGH01000089.1 GCA_003486285.1 Actinomycetota bacterium | reverse complement strand
TCCGCCAGCACCTCGACGCCGGAGCCGACCACGTCAGCCTGCAGGTGCTGTCGGACGAGCCGTTCCCGCTGAACGACCTCCAGGCACTGGCCGACCGTTTGCTCTGACCGGCTGGAGTGGGCGCGGCGAGTGCCTACATTTCAGACGTGACCACGACCCCGCCCCAACACCTCATCTCGCTGCGCCGCACCAATGCACTCCTCGGCCTGCTCCACGCCGTCCAGGGCGTGGCCGTCCTCGCCCTCGGCAACGGGTTCGCCCTGCCCGTGACCGGGAGCTTCATGGAGGGCCCACCGGGAAGCGGGTTGGGTGAGCCCCGGGTGCTCTTCGAAGTCTCGTTCGCCGTCGGCGTAGCGACCTTCCTCTTCATCTCGGCGCTGGCGCACTGGTTGATCGCCTCGCCGTGGTACTTCCCCAAGTACGGGGCCGGTCTCGTTGCGGGCCGCAACCCCGTCCGCTGGGTGGAGTACTCGCTGAGCGCCTCGGTGATGATCGTGCTGATCGCAATGCTCACCGGGATCTCGGATGTCGCCGCGCTCGGAGCGATCTTCGCCGCCAATGCCGCCATGATCTTCTTCGGCCTGGCCCAGGAGCGCTACGAGAAGCCGGGCGGCGGTCTCCTGCCCTTCTGGCTCGGATCCATCATCGGGATCGTCCCCTGGATCGTCGTGGGGGTGTACCTGGTCTCACCCGGCATCAGCGCCGAGCCCCCGGGATTCGTCTACGCCATCTACGTGTCTCTGTTCATCTGCTTCAACAGCTTCGCCGTGAACATGTGGCTGCAGTACCGCCAGAAGGGCAAGTGGGCCGACTACGTCTACGGCGAGCGGGTGTATATGGGACTCAGCCTCGTGGCCAAGTCGCTGCTCGCCTGGCAGGTGTTTGCCGGCACTCTCGCCCCATGATCCGCCCGGGGAGCATTCAGGTTCCCGGGGGCATGACCGATGCACCGTTGTGCGTTCTGGCCGCGAAAAACTACACTCTCAAAATCCGGCAACCGAGGGTTTCACCGATGCGGCGACTGATACGACTGGCGACGGTGGTCGTGATGCTGACGATCGCCGCCGCCCCGGCGGGCGCCGCCGAGTCGCGCACTCCATTGATCGGAGTCAACGGGTTCTCCACCCTGATTCGGCTGGAACCGGGCGACTCCGGTGAGGATGTCGCCACCCTGCAGCAGGCGCTCACCGACGCCGGTTTCTTCCACTTCCCCATCGACGGCGTCTACGGCCGCACCACCGAGTCGGCGGTGGTCGCCTTCCACAAGTACCTGGGCCTGGACCGCACCACGGTGTTCAGCGCGCTGGATTGGATTCGGCTCGAGCTTCTCCCCGATGCGGGACTCCCCGAGCGCTGGGACGAATCCGACTACCTCGAGGTGGACCTCGAGCGGCAGCTGATCTTCCTGATCGAGGACGGCGAGCTCGCACAGGTGATCCCGGTGTCGACGGGCGGGGGCTATACCTACGTCAGCCCGCGCACCGGCCGGGGCGCCACCGCCAACACCCCCCAGGGCGACCACGTGCTCCGCTGGCACCAGCTCGGCTGGTCCTGCGATCCGGTCACCGGCTGGTGCGTCTACAAGTACTGGGCCTTCACCGACTACTACGGCATCCACGGTTACCACCATGTGCCCGCCTACCCGGCGTCACACGGCTGCATCCGCGTCGCGACCTGGGACGCCGACTGGATCGAGCCCCACCTCGCCGTCGGCATGCCGGTGCACGTGTGGCGGGAGCCGCCGGTGATCCCCCCGCCGCCGGTGCCACCGACGCCGGCCCCGGCACCTCCGGACTGAGGCCCCGGGACGGTTAGCCTCCTTCCGCGTGCGCAGATCGCTCCCCCTCCTCGCAGCCGTGCTGGTGCTCGCGTCGTGCGCGCCGAACTCGACCACGACTGACACCCGACCCGGCGGCCCGCCGGCCACGGTGGGGGCCGATGCGACCACGACGACGCGCGATCCGAGGCCCTGCGCCGCCACGACCGTCATCGCCCCGGTCGCCAGCGCCGACGGCATCCCGGCCGTGGAGCGGCTCCCCGCGGGCAACCCCCACGCCGCGGCGGTGGCCGCCTCGCAGGCCATGTTCGACTGTGCCTACGAGGTGGTGGTCGTCGACAGCGCAGGCATCGATCGGATCGCACTGGCTGCGGTGCTCGCCGTGGCCTTCCAGGCTCCCCTCCTCTTCGGTGATGCCGGGGCGACCAGCCTGCTGGCGTACGAGTTGGATCGGCTCGCCCCCAGCCGGGTGTGGCTGGTGGGAAACACCGCAGTCGCCGACGCCCCGCGCTGGGCCGAGGTGACCCGCATCGGCGGTGACGACCGCGCCATCGCTGCCGAGATCACCGACCTGATCGATGCGGACGAAGACCTGCCGCTTCCCAGCACCGGGGGCACCGCCGCCGTGTCCGTCGCCATCGAGGCGATGGTCACCGGCAAGACGCTGACGCCTCCCGCTCCGGACGTCGCGGTGCCGCCGCTCACCACGGGCGACGACATCGTGGCGGGCACCGGCGCCTCGGGGATGCTGTGGCTGGTCGACACCGGCGAGCTCGAGGCCGCGCTCGTGGCCGCGGCCGGAGCCATCACCTCGGGCGGCTACATGGCGCTGGTGGATGGCGCCGATCTGCGCCGCGAGCAGGCGCTCGCCCGGGATCTGGCTCCGATCGCCGCCGCGGTGCGCACCATCCAGGTGGTCGGGGGCACCGAGGACGCCGGGTGGCAGGCCCGGGTGCTGTTGCGCGGGGATGAACTCCCCGGAGGCGGCTTCCTCATGTTCCCGGGACGCCGACTGGTGGCGCTGTACGGCAGTCCCCTGACCACGTCGCTCGGACCACTCGGCGAACAGGACCCTGCGGCGGGACTGTCGCGGATCGAGGGGATCTCGGCCGGCTACGACACCGACGGCAACGCCGTCCTCCCCACCTTCGAGATCATCGCCACCGTCGCCGCCGGGGACGCCGGACCCGACGGCGACTACTCCAACGAGATGCCCCTCGACCTGCTGCACCGGTGGGTGGACTTCGCCGGCGCCAACGGGATGTACGTGCTGCTCGACCTGCAGCCGGGACGGACCACCTTCCTCTCCCAGGCCGTGCTCTATGAGGAGCTGCTGCTCGAGCCGCATGTCGGCCTCGCCCTCGACCCGGAGTGGCGGCTCGGCCCCGACGAGGTGCATCTCGAGCAGATCGGCGCGGTGGGAGCGGACGAGGTCAACGAGGTCATCGAGTGGCTCGCGGCGCTGACCCGCGACAACGCCCTTCCCCAGAAGATGCTGCTCATCCACCAGTTCCGCGCCGACATGCTCCCCGACCGCGAGCGCATCATGGCGACGCCGGAGCTCTCGCTCGTCATCCAGATGGACGGACACGGCACCATCCCCGAGAAGATGACGTCCTGGGTGCGCACCACCACCGGCTGGGAGACCGACCAGTTCGAGTACGGGTGGAAGAACTTCTACGACGAGGACGTCCCCGGGCCGATGAGCGCCGCCGAGGTCCTCGCCCTGGTGCCCACCACCGTCTACATCTCGTTCCAGTAGGCATGCCCGACCTGCGCCCACTCTGGGATCTCGACCCGGAGATCACCTTCCTCAACCACGGTTCGTTTGGCGCCTGCCCGCGGGTGCTGCTCGATCACCAGTCGGAATTGCGCCGCCTCATGGAGGCTCGACCCGTCGAGTTCCTCGCCCGCCGCCTCGAACCGATGCTGGACGATGCCCGCCGCTCCCTCGCCGACTTCGTCGGCGCCGACCCGGCCGGGCTCGCCTTCGTGCCCAACGCCACCACCGGCGTGAACGCCATCGTCGGTTCGCTCCCCTGGGAGCCGGGTGATGAGATCGTGGTCACCGACCATGGCTACCACGCGGTGCACAACGTGGTGGATCGAATCGCCGCCACCACCGGGGCCGTGGTGCGCACCGTGGCCCTCCCCTTCGCCGGGATCGACGCCGCCGCGGCCGCCGCC
>DNGH01000026.1 GCA_003486285.1 Actinomycetota bacterium | reverse complement strand
CGCATCACCGGCGGCGGCGGCCGCAGCGAGGGCGGCGACCTCCTCAGCGTCCTTGCGCCGCCGCAGCCGCTCGACGGCACCGGGACTCGCCACCGGCGGAACCCCGATCTCCCGGGCGAAGTCGGTGGCGAACGACCACATCACCCCGTCGGCTTCGAGACCGAGCGGCCCGAGCCCGGCGGTGGCGGCCCGCAGCACGTCCCACAGCCCCGAGGTGTAGACCGTCAACTCGGTGGAATCGAGCTGAGCCACCAGGCCCTCCGCCATCTCCCCGTATCTCCCGTCGGTGATGAACCTCGCCGTGCCTTCCGGGCGCACCAGCAGGAACCCGTTGGAGCCGGTGAAACCCGTGAGGTATTGCAGGTTGGGCAGCCGGGTCACCAGCAAGGGCGCGGTGAGGCTCGACCGGAGCGCGTCGAGGCGAGCGGCGTGCTTCATCTGATCGGTCCTCCGATTCCAACGGCCGTGAGGGCGGCGGTCACGGTAGCGTCGTCCACCGCAGCCACCAGCGGGTTCCCGATCGCGGCGAGCAGCACCATCCGCGGCACCCCACCCGACCGCTTCTTGTCGGCTCCCAGCAGCGCCCGGATCCGGTCGGCGTCGACGGCGGGTGCGGCGATGGGGAGTCCGAGGCGGGCGATGGCGGCGCGCTGGCGATCCTCGGCATCGAACCCGAGCAGGAGCGCCGAGGCCCGCCCCGCGGCCACCATCCCGACCGCGATCGCCTCGCCGTGCCCGATCCTGGCCGCCACCTCCAGGGCATGGCCCACCGTGTGCCCGTAATTGAGCACCGCCCGCAGACCGGCCTCGCGGAAGTCCTGCTCCACGACTGCCGCCTTCACCCTGATGGCGCGCTCGATCACTTCGTCGATGGGAGCGTCGAGTCCGTCGCGCTCGAGCAGCCTCACCAACTCGGCGTCGCCCACCATTCCCGCCTTCAGCGCCTCGGCCGCACCCGGGCGACGCGCCGCCGGCGAGAGCGCACCGAGGATGTCGAGGTCGACGATCACCCGCGCCGGATGCCGGAACACCCCGACGAGGTTCTTCGCCTCCAGGTTCACCCCGGTCTTGCCCCCGATGGCCGCATCGACCGCTCCGAGCAGAGTGGTCGGGACGTAATGGACCCGGATCCCGCGTAGATACACCGCGGCGACGAACCCGGCGAGATCGGTCACCGCTCCCCCGCCCACCGCGACGATCAGATCGCCGCGTTCCATTCCGGCCGCGGCGAGACGCCCGCAGACCTCTTCGGTCACGGCGAGCGACTTGGCCGCATCGCCGTCCGGAACCTCGATCAGGAACGCAGCCGCCCCCTCCGCGGCGGCCAGGCGGCGGGCGATCGTGCCGGGAATCCCCGGCTGGGTCATGTAGGCGATGCGCTGCGCCGCGGAGTCGGCGCGCACCAGAGCGGCATCGGCCCGATGGCCGATCCACACCGCGGTGACGCCGCCTACGACCAGTTCCGCCATGCCGCCACCACCGCCTCCGCCACGATCCCCGGCGCCACCACCGCGGACACGACGGCGTGCGCCGCCGTCCGATAGAGATCCAGCCGGGCGCCGAGGATGGTATCGAGTGCCGTCGACGCGTCCCCACCGAGAAGGGGCCTCCCCTCGCCCGCCCCGATCCGCGCCTCGAGCACAGGTACCGGGGCGTCGAGCCACACCACCAACCCGCTGCCCCGCATGGCGGCCACGGACTCGGGGTCGAGCACCACCCCGCCACCGCACGCCACGACCAGGTCGCCGGGATCCCTGGCTGTTTCGAGTGTCACGGTGCGCTCGGCCGCTCGGAACTCTGCAACATCGCCGGGGAACCACTCGGGGATGGGGCGCCGGCGCGCTCTGCCGATCTCGACATCGGTGTCGAGTGCGTCCCATCCCAGCAGGGATCCCACGAGTGGCGCCACGGTCGACTTGCCGCTTCCCATCATCCCGATCAACCAGATCTTGCCCACTCAGAATCCGGCCAGCCGAGCGCGGTATGCCGCGGCGGCGCGGGTGAAATCGCCGACGGTGTCGCCCCCGAACATGCGCGTCGCCTCGACGGCCAGCACCCACGCCATCGCGGCCTCCGCCACCACCCCCGTCGCCGGAACCGCGCACACGTCGGAGCGTTCCCGAAAGGCCTCGGCCGGTTGCTTGGTGACGACGTCCACGGTCGCCAGGGGACGCATCAGCGTCGACAGCGGCTTGGCGGCAAGGCGGACCCGGATGGTCTGTCCGGTGGACATGCCGCCCTCGAGCCCTCCGGCGCGATCGGTCCGGCGGCGGAATCCCCCGGGGCCATGCTCGATCTCGTCGTGGGCAATGGAACCCGGTGACGCCGCCAGCGACCATCCTTCGCCGATCTCCACGCCCTTCACGGCCGGGATCGCCATCATCGCCTGGGCGAGGGCGCCATCGAGCCGGCGATCCCACTGCACGTGGCTCCCGAGCCCGGCAGGCACTCCGTAACCCAGTACCTCGACCACCCCGCCGACCGTGTCCCGGGCGTCATGGGCGGCATCGATCACCGCCACCATCGCCGCCTCCACGCTCCGGTCGAAGACGCGCACCGGAGAGGCGTCGATCCCGGCCCGGTCCCCCGGTCCGGGCCGGACCTCGCCGGCCGCCACCCCGCCGATGGCGACGACGTGGCTGAGCACCTCGATCCCGACCTCGCCGAGAAGCCGCCGGGCGAGGTGGCCGGCCACGGTGCGGGCTGCGGTCTCCCGCGCCGAGGCGCGCTCCAGGATGTCGCGGGCGTCACGGGTGTCGTACTTGAGCATCCCGCTCAGGTCGGCGTGACCGGGACGGGGTGACCGCAGGGGCTTGTCGGTATGCCCGGGGGCCACGGCCATCTCCTCCTGCCAGCGCGGCCACTCCGTGTTGTGCACCAGCACTGCCACCGGTCCCCCGAGGGTGTGCCCGAAGCGGACCCCGCCCACGATCTCCACGCGGTCCTCTTCGATCACCATGCGCTTGCTGCGCCCGTGGCCGAGGCGACGCCGCCGCAACTCCGCGGAGAGCCCCTCGGCCGACACCTCGAGCCCCGCAGGGAGCCCCTCGACGATGGCCGTCAGCGCCGGCCCGTGCGACTCCCCGGCGGTGAGAAAGCGGAGCATGGAACCATGGTACGAGCGCCGGGAGGCGTGAGCGGCTTCGCCTCGATCAGGTGTCAGGTCTCAGGTGTCAGGTATCAGGCAGAGCCGTGTCTGGCTGTCACCTGACACCTGATACCTGATACCTATTTGAGAATGCTCTGGCCCACGGCCAGCGTGAAGGCGCTGTCGCCGTAGGTGAACACGCCACCGTTGGCGGTGAGGCTCACCACCTTGAAGCTGGTGGCAAAGGTCTCCCCGACGCGCACCGCGTAGGTCTCGCCGTCCACCTCGACGATGGCAAGCCGGCCGGTGGAGGTGTCGCGCACCTCCAGCAGCTTCACCCGGATGCCGTCGGGGGCGTCACCGTTCGTCGTGGTGGACCCCCCGGGGACCGTCGTGGTACTGCCCCCGGGCACCGTCGTCGTCGATCCCCCGGCGCCGGTCGTGGTCGTCTCACCATCGCCACCACCGGGCGGAGCAGTGATCAACGGTTGGAAGGGATCCCGCGGTTGCGCCACCTGCACCCCCGGGCTGATCGGGCCGCCGGCGCCCGGAACGGCCGCACCGCTGCCTGACGGGTTGGGAGCCGAGGGCAGGGCCTGCTCGGAACCGGTGAACACCCCTGCCGAGGCCATCAGCCACACCGAGGCTCCGGCCGTCCCCACCAACACCAGGGAGACCATGATCGAGAGGAGGGTTCGCTTGGCGCCGATCATCCCCCGGTCCCTTCTTCGGTGCCGGCGGCGGCTTCGGCGGCGGGCAGGTCGGCAGGGAGCAGGTCGGTCATCGTGAACAAGCGCAACTCGATCCCTGCGGAGAGCACCGTCCCCTGCCCCTCCCCGGAACTCGAAGCGAGAGTTACGGCATCGACCCGCACCAGGCGCTCCATGTCGCTCAACCCGAACAGGAAGCCGAGGATCTCGAAGAACTCGCCCTCGGTCTGAACCGAGATCGTGATCTGACGTAGCTCGGAGTCGAGTGAAATGACCTGGGGCAGTGCCGGGGTCAGCGACTGCAGCTCTACGCCGGTGCTGCCCGCCAGGGCATGAACCTGTTCGATGAACTCGTCGAGGTGCGGCCGCTCTGGGATGAGGGCATCGAGGCGGCCCACGGCCGACACATACTCGACCTCGCGATCGCGAATGTCCTGCAACTGACGGATCTGCACCCGGAGCCGCTGCTCCGAGTCGAGCGCCGCGGTGAACTGATTCTCGAGATCGCCGATCTTCTCGTTACGCGGGCTGATCAGGAAGAACCACCAACCGACCGTCACCAGCAGGATGGCCAGGACCACGATCAGCGAGAGGCGCCGCATCTCAGGGAACCTCGGGGATCAGGGTCTCGGCACGATCGGTCAGCGCCGCGGTGGTCAGCACGGCGGTGGACGAGAAGGTGACGACCGCGTCGGCCCCGATCGAGCTCTGAGCCACCGTGGTGACCCAGGGTCCGGTGATGCCGGCGAATTGGTCGGACTCGAGGGCGCGCAACCAGGCAGAGACATCCGGAAAGCCGAAACCGATGCCGCCAAATGTGACCTGTCCCACCACGCCGGGCACCGCCTCGAGTGCGATCGCTCCGCTGAAGGTCTCCACCCACACTCGCGGGGGAATCAGCCGGGCAAGGTCGTTCAGAAAGATCCCCCAGTCGACATCGGATACCAGGGCATAGCGGACCAGGTCCGCCTTCGCCTGGTACTGAGTCTGCATCTCGGCGCTCTCACCGAGAGCCGCCACCTCCCGCTCCAGCGACAGGTTCACCTCGGCCTGCCTGTCCAGGTCGTCGCGGGCGGCATCGACCTTGGAGTCCCAGTAGAGCATGCCCACGCCGAGCAGGAGAAGGTACGCCAGGACCCCGAAGAGCCCGATGGCAACGCGTCGCCGGCGGGTGCGCTGTTGGGCGACCTCCGGGGGCAGCAGGTTGATTGGTCTCATCGCAGGCTCCTAGGCGACATGGGCGAACCGGTTCGAGGGCGGAACCACGAACGAGCCCCAAAGGCCCAATCCAACTGCAGCCGGAAGCACGGGCTGCAGGGCAAGCAGCTCCGGTTCGGTCATCTGCAGCCGCCCGACCTTGAGGTGATCGAGGACCCGCACCGGCTCGACGCGAGTGTTCAGCGACCGCGCCACCCGGTTGGCGAGATGCGGCAGCCGGGCGCCATTCCCGGACACGACGAGCCGCTCGAGAGAATGCTCACCCGCCTGGGTCAGGTA
Source organism: Actinomycetota bacterium (assembly GCA_003486285.1). GTDB lineage: Bacteria > Actinomycetota > Acidimicrobiia > Spongiisociales > UBA11373 > UBA11373. Next base: position 9,083 of record DNGH01000026.1, on the reverse strand, counting down.
GTAGTTGACCGAACCCCGGATCTCCTCGATCAAGGCGTCGGCGGTTCGGGTGAGGATGCGGCGTCCGATCTCGGCGCGGTCGTCCCCTTCGGGGACCCCCTGGGCGGCCACGCCCACCTCCCGCTTCAATTCCTCGGCGTCCTCCCGGCTCAGCGACATCCCGGTCATGAGAGTCTCGGTGAAGTGCTCGCCCCCGGTGGGGAGGATGCGGACGAAGCGGGTGATCCCGTTGCGCACGATGGCCACCTGCGACATGGAGGCGCCGATGTCGAGCAGCGCCTGGGGTCCCGATCCCCCGCCGAGGAGATCGGACCCAAACGCCGCCCGAACCAGACCGAAGGCCTGGAGGTCGATGGAGAGGACACTCAGGCCGGCACCGTTGGCGATCCGCACCAGACCCTCGACCATCTCCCGCTGAGCGGCGACCACCAGGATCGACATCATCAGGTCGCCCTCGGGAGTGGTGTACTCCTCGAGGGGCACGAAGTCGAGCACGGCCTCTTCGACCGGGATCGGGATGGCGTCCTGCACCTGGAAAGGCAGCGCCTCGATGAGTTCGCCCTCCTCGAGGTGGGGCACATCCACTTGGCGGACGATGACTCGCTGGTTGGCGATGCCGACGACCACCCGCTTACGGGGAAGGTGATTCCGCTTCCACAGCGCGGCCACCGCCTCGGTCACAGCACCCTCGTCGACGACGTCGCCGCCTTCGACCGTCCCCGGGGGCAGCGGCATCTCGACGAAGCGGCGCAGCACGGCGCCGGACCGGGCCGACTCGACGACGGCGGCGCGGACCGCGCCCGAGCCGATGTCGAGGCCTACCGTGATCGCCATGTCCCACCCGATCTCTTCGGGGCCATACGGCTCCTCATGGGGGTGGCGTCGAGTGACACCCTTGTAACTCGGAGTGTATCGGTAGGCTCCCCGCCCACCAAGGATTGACGCTGCGCGCGAGTCCCACGCGCTCAGCGCGGTGGGCTCCCCCGAAACCCGGAGCCCGGCCCCGTGCCCCTAGTCGGGGAGGTACCAGTCCGCGATCGGTATCCCCGCCGCGATCCCGATGGCGACGCCAACGGCGAGTGCCGGCCCGAAGGGGATCGCATCGCGGCGGCCCGCCCGGCGTGCCAGCAGCAGGACGACCGAGATGAGCCCCCCGACCAGGAATGCCATCACCACGGACACGAACAGGGACTCCCAGGAGCGGTAGGCGGCGAACAGGCCGAGGAGGAAAGCCAGCTTCACGTCTCCGAAGCCGAAACCGCCTCGGGCGAGGATCGCCACCAGCAGCAGCATCCCGAAGTATCCCGCTCCCCCGGCCAGGGCCCGGAGCAGCGCCGACGCCTCGCCTTCCGCCACCGCCCCGGCGGCGAGCAGCACAACGGCCACGGCGGTGCCGGGGTACAGGATCCTGTTGGGGATGCGCTTGTGGGCCAGGTCGACGATGACCAGCACCTCGACCACGGCGGCAAACCACAGGAACGCAGGAAGCACCCACGAGGGCCCGATGAGCGCTGCGGTGAGCGCGAACAGCGCCGCGGTCCCCGCTTCGACCAGTGGGTACCGAATCGAGATCGGAGCCCGGCAGTCCCGGCAGCGTCCCCGCAGCAGCAGCCACGACACCACCGGGATGTTGTCGTAGGGCCGGATGCGATGCCCGCAGGAGGGGCAGGCCGAGGGCGGGGTGGTGACGCTGATGCCCGCCGGGATCCGATAGGCCACCACGTTGAGGAAGCTGCCCACGAGCAGGCCCACCACTGCGGACCCAGCGACGGCCAACTGCTGCAAGGCGAACTCCTTGGGACGGGACCGCGGCGAGAGTACCCGCCCGGGTCTTGGGGACACGGCACCCCGGAATAGTGGAAGGGGGCGGGTACGACCCGCCCCCTTCCCGGTTGGTCACATGTGACCTACCGTGGGATTACCAGCCACCCTGGACGTAACCGACCGGATTCGCTGCCGGGCAGTCAGCCCCGGTCAGATCGGTCGCCCCGTAGAACGTGCCGGCCGACGAGCTCTCCCAAACGGAGAACGAGTTGCCGGAAGCGGCGGTCCTGGTGATGCAGACGATGTCGCTGCTGAGCCCGTTCAGGTCGATCGTCACCCCAAGGGTCGGGTTGGCGTTGATCACGGCGTTGGGCTCAAAGGCAGTGATATCGGCTGCGACCTGGGTGTAGTCCCCGTTGTCGAGCCAGAACGCCTTCTCGGAGAGCAGGACGTTGCGGACCTCGCTCTGGGCGGCGCGATCCTGAGCCGACTTGCGGAAACCGAGGAACGAAGGGATGGCGATGGCGATGAGAACTGCAATGATCATCACCACGACCATGAGCTCGATGAGGGTGAAACCCTCATCTCGCTTCAATCCACGGCGGATAGCCTTGAGCATGTCGAGAACCTCCTGGGTCTCTTGTGCGGATCGTCGGTCGACGACCCATGAGATTTATCGCCCCAGCGGCGGCCGATCTTGAGCGGTTTTGCCTGGGAGAGATCTCAGATCTCAGATTTCAGGTATCAGCAATCCCGGCACCCGGCACCCGGCACCCGGCACCCGGCACCGGGTCCGGTGTCTAGTGCGTCCGGTGCCTAGTGCCTAGTGCCTAGTGCCTAGCGCCTAGTTCTGAATCAGATTGGCGATGTTGAACATCGGGAGGTACAGGGCGATCAGGATGCCTCCCACGGCGACACCCATGACGATGATCAGCAGGGGCTCGATCAGCGACGTCAGGGCGCTCATGGTGTCGTCGACCTCCTGGTCGTAGAAATCGGCCACCTTGGACAGCATCGTGTCCAGGGCACCGGTCTCCTCGCCGACGGCCATCATGTGGGTCACCATCGGCGGGAACACCTCGTGGCGATGCAGCGGCGCCGCCAGCGACTCACCGCGGCGCACCGACGACTGCACGTCGCCGATGGCATCGGTCACCTGGCTGTTGCCGGCGGTGACGGCGACGATGTCCAGCGCCTGAAGCACGGGAACCCCGGTCCGGCTCAGCACCGAGAGAGTGCGGGCGAACCGTGAGATCGCCACCTTCTGGACGACCTTGCCCAGGATCGGGATGCGCAGCTTGAGGGCGTCGAAGGTGTGGCGTCCCTCGGGAGTCCGCTTCCAGCGGCGGAAGAGGAAGACCCCGCCGATGGTGGCACCCAGGAAGAACCACCAGAAGGTGGTCAGGACGCTGGAGATGCCGATGAGGATCCGCGTCGGGAAGGGCAGCGTGCCTCCGAGGTCGGCGTACATCCCCTCGAAGATCGGAACCACGAACAACAGCATCCCGGAGACGATCATGATGATCAGTGCGAGGACGACGACCGGGTAGGCCATCGCCGACTTGACCTTCGACCGCAGCCGGGCGGCCGCCTCCAGGTTGTCGGCGAGGCGGAGCAGGGTCTCGTCGAGGGCGCCACCGACCTCGCCGGCACGGATCATCGAGACGTATAGGTGACCGAACACTCCGGGATGGGCCTCGAGGGCACCCGACAGGCTGCTCCCCTGTTCCACCCGGGTGCGGACGTCGGCGACCACCCGGCTGAGCAAGGGGTTGTCGGCCTGCTTCTCCAGGATCGAGAGGGCCCGCACCAGGGTGAGCCCGGAGTTGACCATCGTCGCCAGCTGCCGGCTGAGGATGGCCACTTCCTTCTGCTTCACCTTGCGCTTGAAGCCCGGAATCGAGAGCTCCTTGTCGAGCGCGGAGACCCGGCGCTCCTCGATCTTGAGCGGCACGAACCCCTTGTCGCGCAGCGCCACCGCCACGGCGGCCGACGAGGCCCCCTCCATGCTGCCGGCATGGATGCCGCCCTTGCGATCGCGCGCCCGGTACTCGAATGTTGCGGCGGTGGTCATCGTCCGACTCCTCCCACGAAGTTCATGAACTCCTCGACGTGCTGAGCGCGCTGGCTGGCGGTGGCGATGTCGACCTTGCCCGCCCGCACCAGCTGGGTGAGGGCGTGGTCCATGGTCTGCATGCCGTGCCGTCCACCCGCCTGCATCGCGTTGCGGATCTGATGGACCTTGCCCTCGCGGATCAGGTTGCGCACCGCGGGTGTGGCGATCATCACCTCGACCGCAGGCACCCGGCCGCGGCCATCCACCGTCGGCAGAAGCTGCTGGGCGATCACCCCCTGCAGCGACGATCCCAGCTGAACCCGCACCTGCTGCTGTTGATGGGGCGGGAACACGTCGATGATCCGCTCCACCGACCCCGGGGCATCCTGGGTGTGCAGCGTGGCGAAGACCAAGTGGCCGGTCTCGGCGGCCGTCAGCGCGATCGCCATCGTCTCGAGGTCGCGCATCTCCCCGACCAGGATCACATCGGGATCCTGGCGCAGGGCGTGGCGCAGGGCTGCGGCGAAGGACAGGGTGTCGGCGCCGACCTCACGCTGGTTCACCACCGACTGCTTGTGGTGATGGATGAACTCGATCGGGTCCTCGACCGTGATGATGTGCAGCCGGCGCCGCGTGTTGATCTCGTCGATCATCGCGGCGAGAGTCGTCGACTTCCCCGAGCCCGTGGTCCCGGTGATCAGGACCAGCCCGCGTGGGAATTCGGTGAGCTCGCGCACCACTGCCGGCATGCCCAGCTCCTCGAGCCCGGGGACCTGGCTGGGAATGGCCCGCATCACCGCGCCGACCGCGCCGCGCTGGAAGAAGACGCTCACGCGGAAACGCCCCTTCCCCGGAAGCGGATGCGACATGTCGAGCTCCAGGTTCTCCTCGAGCTGCTCGCGCTGGCGGCTCGACAGGATCCCGTAGACCAGCCCGCGCAGTGGCCCGGGCCGCAGCCGCTCATACCCCTCGATGGGACGCAGGTCGCCGTTGATCCGGAGCTGGGGAGGCGCCCCGGCGGCGAGGTGCAGGTCGGAACCGCCGACGTCGAGCAGGTGTTCGAGCAGCTCGTTGATGTGGTATCCGGCTTCGTCGCCTTGGCGGGACGGGGTCGGCGGCGCCGCCCGCACCGGCGCGAGAACGCTGCCGGCGTCCTGATAGGCCTGGCGGATCGCCTCGACCAGCGGTCCTCGCTCCGCCAGCACCAGATCCACGGAACTGCGAGTAATCGTCTCGAGACGGCTCCGGCGGGTCTCGTCGAAGGGGTCGTCCGTGGCGACCACGAGGCGTCCCGCCTCCACGCGCAACGGCAGGGACACTTCGGCGTTCGCAGCCAGCGCCGGCATCCGCCCGATGGCTTCCGGGACGGGCTGGAACCCGGGTCCCGGATCGAAGAACTCGATGCCGACACGCCGGGCGATCGCATCGAGCGTCTCGGCCCGCGTCACGAGCCCGGTAGCCATGAGATGGATCGGGACCGGCACCCCGGTGGCGTCGGCGCGGGCGCGGCTGGCGGCAAATTCGTCCTCACCGACCCGACAGGCGTCGACGAAGTGCTGACCGACCTGGAGTCCCGCGTCGAGGGCACCCATCACACCACCACCCTCAGGACCTCTTCGAGGGTCGTCATGCCGAGCTTCACCTTGTCCATGCCGTCCTCCCGCAACGACTTCATCCCCTGTTCGGCTGCCACCCTCTTGATCTCGTCAGAGGGCCGTCGCTCGACAGCCATCCGCTGGATCTCCTCGGACATCAGCATCACCTCGTTGATCGCCAGCCGGCCCCGGTACCCGGTCTCGGAGCACATGCGGCACCCCACCGCGTAGTAGAGGGTGACCTGCCCCTCCCCCGGGTCGTAGCCCATCTGCCGGACGATCTCGGGGCTGGCGGGACGTCCCTCCTTGCAGCGTTCGCAGAGGCGGCGCGCCAGACGCTGGGCGAGCACCGAGTCGAGCGCGGACGACACCAGGTACGGCTCCACCCCCATGTCCACCAGGCGACCCACCGAGGAGGCGGCATCGTTGGTGTGCAGCGTGGTGAGCACGAGGTGCCCCGTGAGCGCCGCCTCGATGGCGATCTTGGCGGTCTCCGGGTCGCGCACCTCGCCGATGAGCACGATGTCGGGGTCGGAACGCAGGATCGACTTCAACACGGTGGCGAACTGCAGACCAGCCTTCCGGTTGACCTGGACCTGGGTGATTCCGGGAAGGCGGTACTCCACCGGGTCCTCGACCGTGATGATATTGACCTCGGGGCGATTGAGGACGTGGAGCGCCGAGTAGAGGGTCGTCGTCTTCCCCGATCCGGTGGGCCCGGTCACCAGGATGGCGCCGTAGGGCTTGGAGTAGGACGACTGGAAGCGCGCCAGCGAGTACGGCATGAAGCCCAGCTCGGACAGGTCGAGGATGGCATCCTCCTTGTCCAGGATGCGGAGCACCACCTTCTCGCCGTAGATCGAAGGCAGGGTCGCCACGCGGAGATCGATCGGCCGACCCGAGACCCGAATGGTGACGCGGCCATCCTGGGGGATCCGCCGCTCGGCGATGTCGAGGTCGGCCATGATCTTGAGGCGCGATACCACGGCTCCCGAGACGGAGCGCGGCGTGGACATGATCTCGTGCAGCACGCCGTCGATGCGGAACCGAACTCGCAGGTCCCGCTCCCCAGGCTCGATGTGGATGTCGGAGGCCCGCTCGTTCACCGCCCGGCTGATGAGGGTGTTGACCAGTTTGACGATCGGAGCCTCTTCGATGGCGGCCTGGACCTTGCTGAGATCGTCCTCGGGGTTGTCTAGTCCCACCATGTCGGCAAGGCTCGAAACGTCCTCGTCGTAGCGGCCCTGGCGGCGGATGGCGTCCTCGACGTCGGCACGGGTGGCGATGCGGGCGATCACGCGGCGACCGGTGATGGCGCGGACGTCGTCCACGACCAGGACGTTGCCCGGGTCGACCATGGCGACGATCAGGGAGTCGTCCTCGAAGCGCACCGGGATCACGCCGTAGCGGCGCGCCAGCGATTCCGGGATGAGCACGGAGGCGGCGGGGTCGATCACGGTGTCGGCGAGGCTGATGTAGTCGACGCCGATGTGGCGCCCCAGTGCCTTGACCAGCTCGGTCTCGGCGACCATCCCCTCGGCGACCAGGACCCTGGTGAGGGGCTCACCGGTCTCTGCCTGGCGGTCCCGAGCGCGTTGCATGTCACCGGGCGTCACCAGCCCGGACTCGACCAGAACCGCACCGATGTGTTCCCGTTCCAGCACGATGCCTCCTGCGACCCGCCTTGGCCGGCCACAAAGGGACTGTCGGCAGGGTTTCAGGCCTCCTTGAGGGACTCCCCGGAGCGGGCGGCGGCCTCCATGACGGCCCGGGGAGCCTCCCGGCCGGTCCAGATCTCGAAGGCCGCCGCGGCCTGGGCGACGAGGATGGTCAGGCCGTCGACCGTCGGGATCCCGGCCCGGGCCCCCGCCACCACCGCAGGGGTGGGAACCCGCCCGTAGGCCAGGTCGACGAGACCCGCGGCGCCGGCGACCACCCCGTCGGGAAGTGACTCCCCACCCGCACCGAGAGGGGTGGCATTGACCACCGACGCCCCAGGAGCAGGCTGACCCCACGGCACCACGGTGGCGGGGATACCGAGTCGTTCGACCAGATCCTGTCCGGCCTGGCGGCGCCGGGCGGCGACCAGGAGGGGCCAGCCCGCAGCGGCCACCACGCAGGCCGCCGCGGCTCCCCCGGCGCCGAGGATCATCACCTCACCGACGGGCATCTGGTCCAGGGCGGCGCGCACGGCCGCCACGTCGGTGCACCATCCGGCGAGAAGGCCGCCTCTCATGGCAAGGGTGTTGACCGCCCCGGCGCGCCGGGCATCGGGGTCGAGCACCGCGCAGGCGTCGTGGGCCGCCCGCTTGTGGGGCATCGTCACGTTGGCCCCGTCGAGGCGCCCGTCGCGAAGTTCGGCGCAGGCGGCGGCAAAGCCGGCACCATCCACGGCCCGGGCCCGATAGTCACCGGGGAGACCGCAGGCAGCCAGCGCCGCCCGATGGATCTGCGGCGACCGCGAGTGCGCCACCGGCATCCCCAACAGGGCGAGCCTCACGGGTTGGAACCCAACTCCTGCTGCCACTCGAGGAACTCGTCGTAGTCGGCAGTGAAGTGCAACTTGCCGGTGTCGTCGCGGGTCATGAAGAACAGGTAGTCGCTCTCGGCCGGTGCGGCGGCCGCGGTCAACGAGGCCAGCCCGACGCCCGCGATCGGGGTGGGGGGCAGCCCGCCATGGAGATAGGTGTTGTAGGGGGAGTCGAACTGGAGGTCGTCGAGAGTCAGGCCGCCGTCGGGCAGGCCGCCGAGCGCGTAGACCACCGTGGAGTCGAACTGGAGGTTCATGCCCAGCTCGAGGCGGTTGAGGATCACACTCGCCACCAAGGCCCGATCCTCGTCGAGCAGGGCCTCACGCTCGATCAGGGACGCGATCACGATTCCCTCGTAGGGACTCAACCCGACCCCGGCTAGGACCGTCCACTCGAACTCATCCACCCGCAGTTCGGCGGTGGCGGCCAGCACCCGGAGGATGTCGCCGGCCGTGGCATCGCCTTCGAACTCGTAGGTGTCGGGGAAGAGCAGTCCCTCCCAATCCTGGATGGTCTTGGGCGCCTCCGCCAGCAGGCTGCTCGTGACGGTTCCATCGAGGAGCACCCTGGTGAGATCGTCGAATCGGATCCCGGTCTGGCGCGTGATCGACTCCAGCATCTTGCCTGCGGAGAGCCCCTCGACCACAGTGAGTAGATAGGCCTTCGACGGAGGGCCGGCGAGCAGGATCTCGAGCACGGCCTGCGGGGTCATGCCGGTGAACAGCTCGTACTCGCCCGCCTGGAGGCGGTCGCTGGCGCGCTCGTCGCGCACCACGCGGTCGAAGGCGGCGGCGCTGCCCACGATCCCGGCCTCGGCGAGATCGCGGGCGATCTGGCTCGCCGGAGCCCCCGGCGCCACCTCGAAGTCCACGGGGGTCCCGGCGACCACCGTCGTCTCCTCGGGCCTGGCGATGATGCCGCTCACTTCGGCGGCCAGCCACTTCACCCCGAGGTAGGACCCGAACAGCAGGGCGAAGGTGACTCCGAAGCCGAGCAGGACGCGCCGGAGGCGGTCGCGCCCCGGCGACGGGGGGCGGCGGCGCTCGGCTCGCTCCAACTCCAGGCTCATCGGCGTCCGTCCAGGTAGTCCTGCAAGAAGACTGCGGCGGCGATCCCGTCGCGGCTGCGGCGGCGGCG
>DNGH01000068.1 GCA_003486285.1 Actinomycetota bacterium | reverse complement strand
GTCCTCGGGGTGCTCGATCTCCGCACCGGACCCGATGTGCCACTGCTGCCCGTTGAAGGCATCGAGGGTGATGAGGCGCCAGTAGACCGCGCTCGGCGCCAGGTCGCCGGTGACGGTGGCGACGAACACCGGTACCTCCGTCTGAGAGATGAGCTGCTGGCGGATCCCGACGAACGGGTTGTAGGTGATGCTCCCGTAGTACTCCCCGGTGAGCCCGGTCCCCGAGCGCCAATCGAGGTATCCGCTGCGAGGCACCAGCCCGGCCATCGCCTCCGAGGAGGCCACGGCGATGCCGAGGGCGACCACGAGCGCGACGGCACCGGTCCAGCGCACCGACCGGGCCACCGCCCGGCGCGGCAGGCCCGTGGACAGACGGCCGGTTCCATCGCGCCGCCGGTCGAGGGCCACTGCGACCAGGGCAAAGCCGATCACCGCCATGAATACCGTGGTCCAGGCGCCGCCCGGGCGCTTGTCCATGACGGCGAACTCGAGATAGACGACCAGGGGGGTGAGCACCGCCACGTAGGGGCGCCCCGCCAGCAGGCCCCATGCCAGCAGGCCACCCATGGTCCAAAAGACGACGGCAAGGATGGCGACGATCCCGGCGAGCGGGATCACCGGGGCCACACCGCTGCGAATCACGTCGCGGGCCAGCGCCAGCTCGTCGCCGAGTGCGGCGAAGGAGTCGGCGGTCGGGATCACCCACCACACCGTCGTCTCGGGCACCGCGATGCGGAGCACGGTGACGGCGATGGCGATGGCGTTCACCGCCAGCACGATCCAGCCCCGCATCCGCAGCGCCAGACCGGACCAGGTGATCGCAGCTCCGGCCAGGATCGCGCCGATCAGGGTCAGCTCCCAGGGGATTCCCGACACCGAGGCGCGCAGCAGCCGCTCCACCCTGGCCAGGGCGAAGGCGATGCCGGCAAAGCCGGCTAGCCAGCCGAGGCGGTAGACCACGAGGCCTCCATTGCCGTCTTCCAACCGGGAGCCCAGCGCCCATCCGGACCGGCCATCACCGTCACGGCACCGGCGCGCTGCAATGCGGTGCTCACCGCGCCTTCGCCGTCGCCGACCACCATCACGACCGTCCGGGAGAAGTCGCGTCCGAGCAACCGCATCGTGGACAGCGCTCCCTCGTCGAGGCCGCCGGTGACGAACACCAGCACGCCTCCGCCGACCCCCTTGCGCCGCAGCCGCGCCAGGGTGCGCTGATGATCGAGGTTGCGGATGGTGCGCACGGTGGCCAGGGTGTCCATCGCCTGCTGATAGCGGTTTCCCGGCCGCGGCCCGTTCACTCCCGGGGCGACCCACAGCTCGGGGGAGAAGCCACCCTCGTGGAGATGCGAGATCGCGGCGGCGGCACCCCGCACGGCGTATTCGAACGCCTCGTCCACGGGGTAGCGCTCGGCGCGCACATCGAGGAGAACGAGGGCCCGCGCCTGCCACGGAATCTCGAGTTGCTTGATGATCAACGAGTCGCGCTTGGCCGATGACGGCCAATGCACCCGGCGCAGGTCGTCTCCGACCTGGTACTCGCGCAGCGTGAAGAAGTCCTCGCCACCGTGTGGGGCGAACGTCGGCCGGGCGGCATGCACCGCGGGGTCGAGGCCGCGCACCTCGGGAAGACCGGTGAGGGGCTCCACCAATGGGTACACCAGCAGGCGGTCGGTGGTGCCGGCTCGATAGCGTCGTTCGCTCAACCCGAAGGGATCCATCACCGTCACCTCCGCCGGACCGACGGCATAGGCGCCGCGCCAACGGCAGTGCACCTCGTAGCGCGCCACGGCGGGCCGGCCCACGATGGCGGCGGCGAAACGGGCCACTCCGAGCCCATGGACCGCATCCTCGACGATCACATTGTGCAGACGGCGGGTTGCGGCCACCTCGACCTCGACGATCACCGTGTCACCCTCGTGGGCCTGGGCAGGCGACAGGCGCCGGGTCAGCGTCACTGCCGAGGTGCGGAGTCCGACCAATGCCAGGCCGACCACGACCGCGGCCAGCAGGAACACCGCTGTGGTCATCAATTCGACCTCACCGAATCCGATCCAGAGCACCAGGAGGGCACCGGCGACACCGAGAGCGGCCCACCCCCGCGCCGTGGGCATCAGACCCGGGCTCCGCTCCCGGGAACCGCGACGGTCGCCGCGATGCCGTCCACGACCTGGGAAACCATGGTGCCGCGCATCTGTGCCTCGGGGCGAAGGATCAGGCGGTGGTTCAGCACCGGCCGCAGCATCGCCTTCACGTCGTCCGGAGTGGCGAAGTTGCGCCCGGCGATCGCGGCCAGCGTCCGTGCCGACCGCTGCAGGTACAGGGTGGCGCGGGGCGAGGCGCCGAGCAGGATGTCGGGATCGTTGCGGGTCGCCTCGACCGTGTCCACCAGGTACTCCCGCACCGGCACCGAGACGTGGATGCGGCGGGCGATCCCGATCATGCCCTCGACGTCCTCTCCGGTGACCACCGGCTGGAGATCGGTGAACGACGACACCTGCCCATGGGTCTCGAGGATCTCCATCTCCTTGGTCCGCGACGGGTACCCCATGACGAGCCGCATCATGAACCGGTCGAGCTGGGACTCGGGGAGCGGATAGGTCCCTTCGTGCTCGATCGGGTTCTGCGT
>DNGH01000071.1 GCA_003486285.1 Actinomycetota bacterium | reverse complement strand
TCCTGATCGCGGCCCCCACCACGCCGGAGGGGGAGGCCCGTCTCGAGGCGATGGCTTCCACCACGGACGGGTTCCGCCTCGCCGAAGAGGACCTGCGCATCCGTGGCCAGGGGACCGTGTTCGGGGCCCGCCAGGCGGGGATGGCGGACCTGCGCATCGCCGACATCCTGCGCGATGTCGAGATCCTCGTCGAGGCCCGGCGCGAGGCCTTTGCCCTGGTGGCAGCCGATCCCGAGTTGCGGGAGCATCGCGATCTGGCCGAGGAGACCGACGCCCTGCTCGGTGGTTCCGAGGACTGGCTGCTCATCTCATGAGGATCATCGCCGGCACCGCCCGGGGCCGGCGGCTCAAGGCGCCGCCCGGCCTGGAGACCCGCCCGATGATGGACCGCGCCAAGGAGGCGGTGTTCTCGGCGCTGGGGGATGCGGTCTCCGGGGCGGTCGTGCTCGACCTGTACGCCGGGTCGGGGGCCCTGGGATTGGAGGCGCTGAGCCGGGGAGCGGCGGCGGCGACCTTCGTCGAATGGGGGCGTGGGGCCCGGGCGGCGCTGGCCGACAACCTGCGCCATGTGGGCCTGGGTGGGGAGGTGGTGGCGGCAAAGGTCGAGGAGTACCTGGAGCGCCCCGGCCCGGCGGTGGATCTGGCATTCGTTGACCCTCCGTACGACCTGCCACTACCGTCAGTGGAGCAGGTGCTCCGCCTGCTGATGCACCGACTCGCCATGGGCGCGGTCGTCGTCGTGCACCGCAGGGCCGGGAGCGGAAAGCCGGTGCCACCACCGGGTTTGGTGGTGGAATGGCAGCGCAAGTACGGCGACGCGGAGATCACGCGGCTGGTCAAGGAGGAGCGGTGATCACGGTCTTGGTTCCGGGAAGCTTCGATCCGCCGACCAACGGCCATGTCGATGTCGTGTCGCGCTGCGCCTCGATCTTCGACCGGGTGGTCGTCGCGGTCGTCGCCAATCCCTCGAAGCAGCCGCTGTTCACCATCGAGGAGCGTAGTGCCATGCTCGAGGAGTGCTGCCCCTGGGACAACGTCGAGATCGCCGGGTTCGACGGGCTCCTGGTCGACTTCGCCGCGGCCGTCGGCGCCTCGGTGATCGTGAAGGGGCTCCGTGCCATGACCGACTTCGACTATGAGATCCAGCTTTCGCAGATGAACCGGCACCTCTCCGGGATCGTGACGATGTTCGTCGCCACGAAGCCGGAGTGGGGTTACATCTCGTCCTCGCTGGTCAAAGAGGTGTCGGCCCTCGGGGGCTCGGTCGACGAGTTGGTCCCGAAGGTCGTTGCCCAGGCCCTGGCCGAGAGGAATGGAAAATGAGCGACGACCTCGAACTGAACAAACAGGAATCGACCCAGGTTCCGGCCACCACCGGTGAGCTGCTGGAACTGGTCGACGAGATGATCATCGCCGTCGAAGGAGCGCGCACCGTCCCGCTCTCCGGAAATGTGATGATGGACCGCGAGCGGCTGCTGGACATGCTGTACCGGCTGCGCGACGACCTCCCCGAGGAGATGCGGGCGGCGCGGTGGATGGTGCGCGAGCGGGAGACCTTCGTGGCCCGCACCAATGAGAAGGCCCGCGAGATGCTCGAGCGGGCCAAGGAGCACTCGGACGAGTTGGTGAGCGAGTCGTACATCGTCAAGGAGGCGGTCGACGAGGCCAACGCCCTGGTTCGCCACGCCGAGGCCGACGCCACCCGGATCCGGCTCGAGGCCGAGGACTACAGCGAGCAGGCGTTCGAGTCGACCGAGACCGTCCTCACCGACCTGCTGGGGCAGGTGCGCAAGTTCCGCGCCGAGTTGCACCAGTCGAGAGAACGCACCGGGGGGTCGTGACGATGGTCCGGGAGTCGGCGTTCCGGTTTCCGGTCGCCGACCTGCTTGCCCACGTCGGCGACCGCCGCAACGTCGCCTGCGATGCCCCGATCGATTGGGGCCTCGACCTGTCCCGCGTCGGCCCCCGGTTGACGGCGGACCTCGTCCTGGAATCGGCCTCCGGGGGCATCGTGGTACGCGGCCCGGTCACCACGCTGCTTGCCAATACCTGCCATCGCTGCCTGAAGGAATGGCAGGAACCACTGGCGGTGGAGATCCTGGAGGCGCTCGGGGTGGATGACGATCCCGACGGTTACCGCCTCTACGGGAACGTCGCCGACCTGGAGCCGGTGCTGCGGGATGCGGTTCTGCTGGCCGTTCCCCTGCTTCCCACCTGCGGCCCGGACTGCCGCGGACTTTGCGCCGTGTGCGGAGCCGACTTGAATGGCACCTCCTGCCCGGGGCACGACGACGAGCCAGACTCTCCGTTCGCTCCCCTCCGCGGGTTGCTCGATACCTGAATCAGTGAAAGGGCCACGCGATGGCGGTCCCAAAGAAGAAGATGTCCCGTTCCCGCACCCGGCAGCGCAAGGCAGCCTGGAAGTTCGAGGCGCCCCAGCCGACCGCCTGTCCGCAGTGCGGCTCCGCCAAGATGCCCCACCGGGTGTGCCCGTCGTGCGGTTCCTACAAGGGCCGGGAGGCCATCCCCTCCTAGCGAGGTAGTGGCATGGCCCGCATAGCGCTCGACGCGATGGGCGGGGATCATGCCCCGCGGGAGACGGTGCTCGGCGCGGTGGACGCCGTCG
>DNGH01000152.1 GCA_003486285.1 Actinomycetota bacterium | reverse complement strand
GCCGCGGTGGCGGTGCGTCTCGACGGGGTGGCGCTCGACCTGAGCCGTCCGCTGCATCCGGGGGCGCTCGAGGTCATCACGGATGCCAGCGAGGACGGCCGCCACGTGCTGCGCCACTCGGCGGCTCATGTACTTGCCCAGGCGGTGCTGGGTCTGTTCGAGGGCGCCACCTTTGCCATCGGCCCGCCGATCGAGGACGGGTTCTATTACGACTTCGACATCGGCCGCGCCTTCACCCCGGAGGACCTGGAGCGCATCGAGGCGCGGATGGCCGAGATCGTGGCCGCCGACCAGCCGTTCGAGCGCGTGGAGATGTCGAAGGCCGAAGCCCTCGAGCTGTTCGCCCGGCATCCGTTCAAGGTCGAGATCATCCAGGGGGTCGATGAGGCCGAGGGTGCCGCCGGTGACTTGGTGTCGGCCTACCGCAACCGGGACTTCGTCGACCTGTGCCGCGGGCCTCACCTGCCCTCGACCGGGAGGCTGGCGGCCTTCAGGCTGACCCGCACCGCCGGTGCCTACTGGCGGGGCGATGAGCACCGCCCGCAGCTGCAGCGGATCTACGGCACCGCCTGGGAGAGCCGCAAGGCCCAGGACGAGTACCTGCATCGCCTCGAAGAGGCGCGCAAGCGCGATCACCGCAGGCTGGGAGCCGAACTCGACTACTTCTCGTTCCCGCCGGAGACGGGGAGCGGTCTGGCGGTGTGGCACCCGCGCGGCGCCCTGGTGCGCATGATCATGGAGGACTACTCGCGGCGCACCCATCTGGCGCACGGCTACGACATCGTCTCCACTCCGCACATCGCCCGCAGCCACCTCTGGGAGACGTCGCAGCATCTCTCCTTCTACCGGGAGAACATGTATCCGGCGATGGTCGTCGACGATGGCGACGAGTACATCCTGAAGCCGATGAACTGCCCGGGCCACATCCTGATCTACCGCGCCCATGCCCGCTCCTACCGCGAGCTGCCGATGCGGCTCTACGAGCTGGGCACGGTCTATCGCCTCGAACGCAGCGGAGTGGTGCACGGCCTGCTGCGGGCCCGGGGATTCACCCAGGACGACAGCCACATCTTCTGTATGGAGTCGCAGGTCGGGGACGAACTGAAGAGCCTGCTCGACTTCGTGCTCATGGTGTTGCGCGACTTCGGGTTCGAGGACTTCTCCGCCGACCTGTCGACGCGGCCCGAGAAGTACGTCGGGCGGGTCGAGCTCTGGGACCGGGCCACGGCATCCCTGGCGGCCGCGCTCGACGCCGCCGGCCTCACCTACGAGGTCGCCGAGGGGGAGGGGGCCTTCTACGGCCCCAAGATCGACATCCACGTTCGCGACGCCATCGGCCGCCGCTGGCAACTGTCCACGCTCCAGGTCGACTTCGGCCAGCCGGAGAACTTCGCCCTCGAGTTCGCCTCCACCGGCAACGAGAAGGAGCGCCCGGTGATGATCCACCGCGCCCTGTTCGGGTCCGTCGAGCGCTTCTTCGGCGTCCTGATGGAGCACTACGCCGGCGCACTGCCGGGGTGGCTGTCCCCGGTCCAGGCGACGGTGATCCCGGTGGCCGACCGGCACGGCGAGTACGCCGAGCAGGTGGCGGTCCGGCTGCGCGATGCCGGCCTGCGCACCGCGGTCGACACCGCCGACGAGACGGTGGGGGAGAAGCTGCGCAAGGCGATCACCCACAAGCATCCCGCGGTGCTGGTGGTGGGGGACTCCGATGCCGCCGCCGGCACCGCCGGTCTGCGCCTTCGGGGAGAAGAAGAGCGCCGCGGGGTGCCGGTGACCGAGGTGGTCGAGGCGGTGCGCCGGCTCTGCGCTCCGCCGCGGTGAATTCCCGGGAACCCGTGACCCCGGCGCTTCGTCACAGCCTCATCGAAAGAGAGGTTCCCTTGAAGCGACTCGTTCCCCTGTTCCTGGTCGTAGTGGCGCTCGCCGCCTGCGGTGACGACGCCGCCGACCCCACCACCACGACCACCACGACCACCGCACCCGACGGCGGCCGGGTGGCTGTCGGTGATCCGATCACCGTGGAGGAGGCGCTGACGGCCTCGGCCGAGCGGCCGCACCTGGTGACGGGCTATCTGTTCGTATACGCCGACGGCTCGATGGTGCTGGCCGATGCGATCCTCGAGTCGTTCCCGCCCCAACCGGGTGGAGCCACCATCGCCGTCGCCGGCTTCTCCGTGGAAGGCATGGCCGGATTCGCGGATGCGCCGGTAGGCCACCAGCTGGCGCAATGGAGCGAGGCCCCGGTCGAGATCCTCGGGACCGTCGCAGACGGGGTGCTCACCTACTACGACAATCCGACCGCCTGAGAACACCCGGGTCGCGTCTTCCACCGCCCTGCCGCCGGGCAGGTCGGTGAGTGTCCGGGGTCGACCGGATGGGTTGCGGCGTCGTCTAGCGTTGGGCTCCAAGCCAAGTCGAGGACCAAATGAAGCTGAATCCGGAATCGATCGCACGCGCGTCCAGCCGCCACCCCTGGCGGACGGTCGGAGTCTGGGTGGCCGTGATCGCCGCGTCGGGGTTCCTGTCCGCCACCCTTCTCGGTGACGCCCTGACCACCGACGTCACCTTCACCGACCGCCCGGAGTCGGTGCAGGCCCAGGAGCTCCTCGATGAGCTGCGCGGCGACCCCAAGTTCTCCGAGTTCGTCGTGGTGGTCGGCCACGGGATCACCGTCGCCGACCCGCGCTACCAGCAGTTCGTCGGTGAGGTCCAGGCGGCGATCGCGGCTCTCGGCCCCGACAAGGTCCGGTTCGTGGGGTCGTTCCTGGATCAGACCGGACCCGTCTCCGATGACGGGATGACAGCACTCCTGCCGGTGACCATGGCGAACTCGGATCTGGCCGCGGCCTCGTTGGATGCCATCGAACTGGAGGCGGCGGTCGCCGGAGTGGCGCATCCCCAGGGCATCGACACTCTGCTCTCGGGCCAGGCCACCCTCAACAACTTGTACCAGGAACTCGCCGAGGAGACCCTGGCCAAGGGCGAGTCCTTCGGGGTGATCATCGCCCTGGTGGTCCTGATGGGGGTGATCGGCACCGTGGTGGCCGCGGTCCTCCCGATCCTTCTCGCCATCGCCGCCATCGCCGTCGCCTTCGGCCTGACGGCGTTGGTAGGGCTCATGTTCGACCTCACCTTTTTCATCACCAACTTCATCACGATGATGGGACTGGCGGTGGGCATCGACTACTCGCTCTTCATCGTGGCCCGCTATCGCGAGGAGCGAGTCCGCGGCGCCGACAAGCTCGAGGCGATTGGCCGGACCGGGGCCACCGCCAACCGGGCGGTCTTTTTCTCCGGCCTCACCGTGGTCCTGGCTCTCATGGGCCTGTTCTTTATGCCCAACACGATCTTCCGCAGTCTCAGCACCGGCGCCGTGCTCGTGGTGCTGGTGGCAATGGCCGCTTCCATGACGCTGCTGCCCGCGGTGCTCGCCCTCCTCGGTGACAAGGTGAACCGGTGGCGCGTCCGGAAGCACGATGCCTTGAACAACGTCGATCGTGTCGGGGGGTTCTGGGACAAGATGTCCAACGCCGTGATGCGCCGGCCGGTGGTCTGGCTTCTCGCCGGCTCGGCCCTGCTCCTCGCGATCGGCGTCGCCTACTTCCAGATCGAAAAGGGCTTCTCGGGCGTCAGCACGCTGCCCGACGACGTCGAGGCGAAGCAGGCCTTTCTGATCCTCGAGGAGGAGTTCTCGGGCGGGCTCGGCGAGCCGATCGAGATCGTGATCGACGGCGCCGTGACTCCCGAGGTGGCCGACGGCGTCGAGCGCCTGCTCGCCGCGCTGGCGGCCGATCCGGCCTTCGGCCCACCCCTCG
Source organism: Actinomycetota bacterium (assembly GCA_003486285.1). Taxonomy (GTDB): domain Bacteria; phylum Actinomycetota; class Acidimicrobiia; order Spongiisociales; family UBA11373; genus UBA11373. The sequence goes on along the minus strand of DNGH01000152.1, from coordinate 1,508 downwards.
GGGAACCGGAGACCAATGCCGCAGGCGATATCAGCGCCCTGACCGTTCCGCTGGCGGGGGACTCGGCTTCACGCGTGTCGGTCCACGCCATCGAGCGGTTGCGGGGTGAATATGTGCCCGAAGCCTTCTCTGGTCTGGATGCGGAGGTGCTGGTCGGCGGCTACCCCGCATTCAGCGTCGACTTCTTCGAAGACGTCGACACCTTCACCCCGATCGTGTTCGTCTTCGTCCTCGGATTGAGCTTTCTCCTCCTGACGGTGGTGTTCCGCTCGATCATCCTCCCGATCAAGGCGATCCTGCTGAACCTGCTCTCGGTGTCGGCCGCCTATGGCGCGGTGGTGCTGTTCTTCCAGCCGTCTGCGTCGCCGGGCTGGATCCAGTGGATCGCGGAGCGGCTCGGCTTCATCCAGGTGGAATCGATCGAAGCCTGGCTGCCGCTGTTCCTCTTCGCGATCCTGTTCGGACTGTCGATGGACTACCACGTCTTCCTGCTCACCAGGATTCGGGAGTACTACGACCGCTCGGGGGACAACACCGAGGCGGTGGCGCATGGGCTGCGGACCACAGGAGCCATCATCACCGGGGCGGCCCTGATCATGGTGGCCGTGTTCGGTGGCTTCGCCGCCGGTGACCTGGTCATGATGCAGCAGATGGGCTTCGGCCTCGCCATCGCGGTGTTCCTCGACGCCACGATCGTCAGGTCGATCCTGGTCCCGGCAGGCATGCGTCTCCTCGGTGACTGGAACTGGTACCTGCCCAAGTGGCTGCAGTGGCTGCCAAAAATCGACGTCGAGGGCCACTCCGCGGCTGCCGCCGGGCACGCCCGCGAGGGCCACTCCTGACGATGGGTGCCAGGGGCCGGGTGCCGGGTGCCGGCTCGGCCACCAGGGGTGGTGACCGGCCGTGGTGAAGCGGGACCGGTCGCGCATCGAGATCCCCGCCGAGGTGGCCCAGCGCGAGGCGGTGCCCGAGGATCTCGATGCGGCGCAGCGCCAGCCCTACGCGATCCCCAGCACGCGGCGCCGTCGCACCGCCGGCTGGGTGCATCTGGCGAGCGCGGCCCTGGTGATCGTCCTGGTGGCGATGGGGGGCTCTCCCGGACTTCTGGTCGGCGCCGGCATCCTGACCGTGCTGGGTGCCTGGTGCCTGGTGTCGGCCTGGCGAATTGCGGTCCTCGATCCGGCCGCCCTCGACATCGCGGGGCGCCAGGTGTCGTTTGCGGTGGGCCACGCCTCGGCGGCGGTCTCCTTCGACGGCTGGCGGGCCCGTCCGGTATGGAACGTGCTGGTGTTCAGCGGGGATGAACCCCCCACCCGGCGCGCCCTGGTCCGCGTCGACGCCGTCGACGGCCACGTGGTGGAGAAGTATGAGGAGGCGGTCGGCAGCTAGCGCTGCCAACCGCCTGGCTGCCCGCTACCCGCTACCCGCCCCCCGCCGGACCGAGATACCGGTCGGCTTGTCGTTTCCTCTGGCACGAGGCTGGAGGCGGGTAACCGGTAACTGGTAAC
>DNGH01000059.1 GCA_003486285.1 Actinomycetota bacterium | reverse complement strand
CCCTCGTCGCCGACGGCGCGGTGGAGGCGGTGGCCGCCGAGTTGGAGCGGCCCCACGAGGTGCGCGGGATCGCCGCCCGGCGCGGTGCGGGCCTTGTCGTCGAAGCCCTTCCCGGGATGGCGGTCCCACCGCCCGGGGTCTATGCGGGTCTGGTCGGACGCGATGCCCTCGAGGCCGTGCCGGCGGCGATCCGGATCGACGGTGGGGTCGGGGTGCGGGTCCTGGATGCCGATCCCGGATTCGACGGATCCCCGCTCCGGGTGCGCTTCGTCGCCCGGATGGGCGACGAAGCCACCGAATCGGCGATACGCCTGGCCCTGGCGCGACAGGGGTCTTGACCCGGGCCTCGGCGCCAGGCAAGTTGGTGGCCCCGCACCCCCGGAGAGGAGCCGCGTGCTCGCCGGACTCGTGTTGGTCGGCACCCTGGCGCTGGGGCCGGGTCTCGGGTTGGTGGCAGGGGACGAGCCCGTGCCACCACCATCACCTGCCCCGGAGGTCCCGGAGCCGGAGCCTCCCGCGGAGCCGGCCCCGGGAACGCCCATCGATGCGGTCCTGCTCGGCATGGCGGCCGCGGCCGCGCTCCTGGCGGCGAGTCGACCCGGGGGCGCCTTGGGACTGCGTCCTCCCGAGGATGCGCTGGTGGTATTCGTGCCCGGCCACGGCCAGGGGTTGGGGGAGGAGGTGTACGCGGACTTCGTCGCCGAGATGGGCCTCGATCCCGATGCTGCCCGCTACTTCGACTATCGGTGGGTGACCGGCGACAGCGATCCCAAGCGGGCCTCGGCGCTGGCGCCGACCGACCGGACCGCGGGCTCGCTCAACGCGTATCTCGCCGGCGTCGCCGAGGGGGAGCGCCCGGTATGGCTGGTGGGATTCAGCAAGGGCGGCGCCGTCGTCGCGGAGTTGGTGTCGGCGTGGGATCGGGGCGCCCATGAGCCCGGCGCCAACGTGGTCGGGGCGATGCTCCTCGATCCACCCATGGCGAGGGGTCTGCACGGCACCCTGCAGAGCATCGGTCGGTTCGTCGGAGCCCTCCCCGACGACGGTGGGTACGACCCGGTGGACTGCCCGCTCATCTGGTTGTGGTGCCGTGATGCCCGGGCTCATCTCGGCGAGGGCTCGGGGGTCGAAGTGGTCGTGGTGCGCAACCCGCAGGCGGCGGTCACCAGCTTTGGAGATCATCCCGCTGGACTGCGGGTGCTCGATGCCCCCGACGACGGACCGGGGCCCTGGGGCCAATTGCTGACCAACCCCTTCCGGCTGTTCGGCAGGCTGGGCGAGGCCCACGAGGCGGTGTTGTCCGATCCTGCGGTGGCGCGGTGCCTCGTCGCAGAGATGTGGCAGCGGGGAAGTTGTCCGCTGGGGCGCCCCCAACCGGTGGCACCGTTCCGGCCGCTGCGGATGCGGGCGCGGTCCCCTCTGGCCCGGGCGGTATGAGCCCGGTTTGGCGGTCGATATGGGGGTTCTGCTAATCTTCTGAGGCCGGAGTGCGTTCTGCCTCCGGGTTTCCCATGAAAGACACCAAGACCATCGTCGCGGAGCACGGCTCCCACGCCACGGACACGGGTTCGCCCGAGGTCCAGATCGCGTTGCTCACCGAGCGGATCGATCAGCTCACCGAGCACTTGAAGACCCACGGCAAGGACCACCATGGTCGCCGCGGGCTGCTGATGATGGTCGGCCGTCGCCGCCGTCTGCTCGACTACCTGGAGGACCAGGACGTCGAGCGGTACCGCAGCGTGATCGCACGCCTTGGCCTGCGGCGCTGACGGAAAGACGATCCTTCGATCGTCTTTCGTGCTGTCATGGGGAGGCAACACGAAGCGGGAGCCCTCTCGTCAGTTGCTAGTTGCCATTCCTTGGCCGGGGCCGAGGGCTGACGACTGGTAATTGACGGGCGTGGGGCTCCCTCGAGAAAAAGAGAGAGACACATGTCCGAATACTCGTCACGCGGCGCCGTCGGCGCCGCCGAGTTCGTATTCACCACGGGGAAGCTGGCCCTTCAGGCCGACGGAGCCGTGATCGTCAAGGTCGGTGACACCGAGGTGCTCGCCACCGCAGTCGCCAACCGCAAGATCCGGGAGGGAGTCGACTTCTTCCCGCTCACCGTCGACGTCGAAGAGCGCATGTATGCCGTGGGCAAGATCCCCGGTTCGTTCTTCCGCCGCGAGGGTCGACCCACCGAAAGGGCCATCCTGTCGGCTCGCCTGGTGGATCGCCCGCTGCGTCCGTCGTTCCGTACCGGCTACCGCTGCGAGACCCACGTCGTCGCCACGGTCATCTCCGCTGATGAGATCCAGCCGTACGACGTCATCGCCCTCAACGCCGCCTCCGCGGCGCTGATGGTGAGCCCGATCCCCTTCGAGGGGCCCATTGCCGGGGTGCGCCTCGCCTACTCCAACGGCGAGTGGATCCCGATGCCGACCTATGAGCAGCTGGCCGAGTCGGTCTTCGAGCTGGTCGTCGCCGGACGTCGCAATGATCAGGGCACCGTCGACATCGTCATGGTCGAGGCGGGCGCCACCGAGAACGGCCTGCGCCTGATCGCCGGGGGGCAGGCGCCCACCGACGAAGCCGCCGTGGCCCGCGGCCTCGAGGAGTCGAAGGCCCATCTGGCGTCTTTGATCGAGGCCCAACTGGCACTGCGCCAGCAGGTGGAGATCCCGGCCGTCGACTGGCCGCTGGTGGAGGACTACTCCGCCGAGCTGTTTGCCAAGGTCGAGGGCTCCGCCAAGCCCAGGGTGGCTGCGGTGGTCGAGATCGCCGGCAAGCAGGAGCGCAACACGGCCGAGGAGGCGGCGCTCGCCGCCACTCTGGCCGATCTCGCCATCACACCGGATCACGCCGACCTCACCGCCGCCACCCGGGCATTCCGCTCGGTGATGAAGAAGGCGATGCGGGAGCGTGTGGTCAAGAAGGGCATTCGCCTCGACGGCCGCGGCGTGCGCGACGTGCGCCCGATCTCGATCGAGGTCGGCCTGGTGCCGCGGGCCCACGGGTCCGGCCTGTTCCAACGCGGTGAGACCCAGGTACTCAACGTCACCACGGTCGGCATGCTTCGCATGGAGCAGATGCTCGACACGATCGGTGTCGAGGAGTCGAAGCGGTACATGCACCACTACAACTTCCCGCCGTTCTCGACGGGTGAGGTCGGCTTCATGCGGGGACCCAAGCGCCGCGAGATCGGCCACGGTGCCCTGGCGGAGAAGGCGTTGCTGCCGGTGATCCCGACGGCCGACGAGTTCCCCTATGCCTTCCGACTCGTCTCCGAGGTCCTGGCCTCCAACGGGTCGTCGTCGATGGCCTCGGTGTGCGGTTCCAGCCTGTCGCTCATGGACTGCGGGGTGCCGATCATGGCCCCCGTCGCCGGCGTGGCCATGGGCCTCGTCGCCCATGAGGGAGGCTTCGTGACCCTTACCGACATCCTCGGCGCCGAGGATGCCCTCGGTGACATGGACTTCAAGGTGGCCGGCACCGCAGACGTCATCACGGCGCTGCAGCTGGACACCAAGATCGAAGGGCTGCCGGCCGGGGTGCTCGTCGCAGCGTTGGATCAGGCTCGGGAGGCGCGGCTGTTCATCCTCGGCAAGATGGCCGAAGTGATCGCGGCTCCCCGTACCGAGCTGAACCCGATCGCTCCGCGCATCGAGGCCGTGGTCGTGCCCAAGGACAAGTTGGGCGAGATCATCGGGCCCAAGGGCAAGGTGATCCGGGAGATCGAGGAGAAGACCGGGGCCACCCTCGAGATCGAGGACGACGGCAC
>DNGH01000285.1 GCA_003486285.1 Actinomycetota bacterium | reverse complement strand
CGCACGCTGGCCGAGGGGAGGGTGTGGTTCCATGGCTGGGTATCTTGTCATTGGCGAGCGGGCCAACCACCATGACGCACGAGCAGCTGACCGAGGGGCAGATCGAAGTCCTCATCGATGGGTTGTCTGATGATATTGCGTTCGTGTGGATTCTCATCCACCTTGGTATTCGCAAGAACCCGCCCGGAACGTCCAGGCCGCCAACCCGTCAACAGATCCTCTCGGCGTTTCAAGGGTTGGCGGCTCTTGTCGAGGGAGGCTGGGCTCGACTGGGCAGGATCGAAACGATTGCCGAAACCGAGTCCGGTCTCCTAGGAATTCGGTCGGTGAGACACGTCGAGGAGCCCCTGCTGGAGGTCAGGAGACGGGTTCAACGGTCGTGTTGGAAAGCTCGACTCCTGGGACGATCCTTGGGACGATCCTGGGAGTGGTCCTGCTGGCTAGTGAACACGCCCGAGGGTGACGAGGCGGCACAGCACGCCCTGAAAACGCGGTAACCGTCAAACCCCTCGAAGGGCTACCTCGGGTGACATTCCCGCACCCTGGCCGAGGGGAATGCACTCACACCCGCCCGGGAGGTGACGCGCCTGAACCTTTGGTAGCCCCGACCAGATTCGAACTGGCGTTACCGGCTTGAGAGGCCGGCGTCCTAGGCCTCTAGACGACGGGGCCGAGGGCGGTCAAGACCGCCTTCGCTCGGGGGGAAGGATTCGAACCCTCAATGACGGGACCAGAACCCGCAGTGTTGCCATTACACCACCCCCGAAGGACTGGAGCATCTTAGAGCCCGGTCCAAGCCACTCGAACCCCGGCTAAGGGGGCCAGCCGTATGCGACCGCGCAGGACAACCCGGGATCGCCGCGGCCGGCGCAACTGTCGCCGAACGCCTCTTCGGGGGAGCCGAACTCCGAGTAGATGTACCGCGTGGCGCAGGCGAACATGTCGCCCCCGCTGCAATCGTCCCGCATCCCGGCGAGATCCATCGTGAGGCCGTAGGCCCAGGCGCAGAACGCCTCGTCGGGGACGCCGCGGCCGCCGCACGAGTCGCCGAACGATTCGAACTGCGATCCGGCGTCGGAGGCCTGGTAGAGGACGTCGCAGGCAAGCTAGTCGCCGTCACTGCAGCGCTCGCCGAGTTCTTCGAGCACGTCGTCGCCGAAGAGCGCACCCCCGCCGGCGGTGGCGGCGGTGTCGTCGTCGCCGCAGGCCGCCATCGCCAGGAGCAGCACACCGATGATCGCCACCTTGCGCATCGCACCCCCTATGGCTTGGGGTGGAACGCTGGCGAGTCAGGCGAGTCGTGCCGCGGCCGCCGCCAGGCGGGCCAGCGACCGTTCCCGGCCCAGGGCTGCCAGCGACTCGAACAGGGGCGGACTCACCGCCGATCCGGTGATGGCGACCCGCACCGGCTGCAAACCCTTCCCTGCCGACAGTCCCGCCGCGGCGAGCATGCCGCGCAGTGCCGCCTCGATGGCGTCCACCGACCAGACCGCCAAGGCCTCGAGGGCGGCGCCAGCGCCGGCGAGGGCGATGGGTGCCTCGGCGGTGGTCATCACCTTGTCCCACGAGCCGGGCTCGATGGTCACTTCGTCGTTGAGGAGGAACCGCACCTGTGGCGCCACCTCGGTGAGGCGCTTGGCGCGTTCCTGGATGAGCGGCGCCATTGCAATGACGGTGCCGCGCTCGTCCGCCGTCAACTCCCGCCCGAGATCCGTCTCCACCAGCGGCAGGGCCAGGTCGGAGAACTCCTGGGCCGACATCGCCCGCAGGTATTGCCCGTTCATCCACTCGAGCTTGGCGAGGTCGAACACCGCCGGGTTTCGGGACACGGCACCCAACTCGAAGCGGGCGATCATCGTCTCCAGAGAAACGATCTCCTCGTCGGTGCCCGGCGACCACCCCAGAATCGCCAGGAAGTTGCGCACCGCGGCGGGCAGGTACCCGGCGTCGCGGTAGGCGCGGATGGCGGTGTCACCGTGGCGCTTGGAGAGCTTCTTGCCGTCGGGCCCGTTCAGCAGGGACAGGTGGGCGTACTGCGGGCAGGGCGCACCCATCGCCTGGGTTATCAGAATGTGCTTCGGGGTGGAGGGAAGGATGTCCTCGCCGCGGATGACGTGGGTGATCCCGTAGTCGACGTCGTCCACGGTCGAGGCGAGGTGGTAGATCGGGGTGCCATCGCTGCGCAGGATCACGAAGTCGTCGACGTTGTCGTGGCCGAAGACGATCTCGCCGCGCACCACGTCCACGAAGCGGGTCTCCCCCGGCCGCGGCACCGCTAGACGCACCGGGGGCGGGTTGCCGGCGGCGAGGCGCGCCGCGGCCTCCTCGGCAGAGAGCCGGTACCGGCCGTCGTAAACCGGTGAAGTCTCCGCCGCCTCGGCGGCCACCCGGATCTGCTCGAGCTGCTCGGGCGTGGCGCCGTCGTAATAGGCGGCGCCCGAGGCGACGAGGTCCGCGGCCACGGCCCGATACCGCGCGGTGCGATCGGTCTGTCGATAGGTACCGTGCGGCCCGCCGACCACGATCCCCTCGTCCCAATCGATGCCGAGCCACTCGAGGCTCTCGAGGATGTCCACCTGGAACTCGGGGGTGCTGCGCTCGATGTCGGTGTCGTCGGCGCGCAGGACGAACACCCCGCCGTGGTGGCGGGCGAACAACCAGTTGTACAACGCGGTGCGGCCCCCACCGACGTGCAGGTACCCGGTGGGCGAAGGGGCAAAGCGAACTCGCACCGTCATGAACCCGCCACCACCGGATTGAGCAGCACCCCGATCCGTTCGATCTCCACCTCGACGCGATCTCCCGGCCGGATCGGGCCGACCCCGGCCGGGGTGCCGGTGAGCACGACGTCGCCGGGCAGCAGCGTCATGACGCGTGTGACGAATGCGAAGATCTCGGCAACGCCGAACACCATGTCCTCGGTGCTGGCGTCCTGGCGCAGCTCACCGTTCACCGAGCACGAGATCCGCAGCCCCAACGGATCGACCTCGGTCTCGATGGCCGGGCCGAGCGGGCAGAAGGTGTCGAATCCCTTGGCCCGGGTCCACTGCCCGTCCTTCTTCTGCAGGGTGCGGGAACTGACGTCGTTGGCCGCGGTGTAGCCGAGGATGTACGCCGAGGCGTCCTCGGCCGGCACGCGATGGCTTACCTTGCCGACGACGATCGCCAGCTCCGCTTCGTGATGCACCTCGCCGGCACCGGGAGGGATCACGATGGCGGCGCCCGGACCGATCACCGCGGTCGAGGGCTTGAGGAAGATCACCGGCTCGTCCGGCACCGCCACCCCGTGCTCGGCGGCGTGCTCGGCGTAGTTGCGGCCCACGCACACCACCTTGGTCGGAAACACCGGTGCCAGCAGGTGGGCATCGGCGAACGGGATGAGCCCCGCGGTGGGCTCCCAGGCGAGAAACGGTGTCCCCTGATGGATGCGAATCCCTTCGGGCTCGACGGCGCCGTAGGCGATCTCCTCGCCGGGGAGGCGGACGCGGACGATCTTCACCGGCTCACCGCTGCAGTCGCGCCGGGGAAAGCGCCAGGCGGTCGGCGGGAATCGAGCCGATCAGGGCGCGGAGTCGGGCGTGGTCATGGGCGATGCCCGCCAATCCCGCCACGGCGGCATCGTCGAGTTCGAGGAGGGCCAGGGCGGCATCGACGTCCGCGGGCACCGGGGCCCTCCCGATCGCCGCCGCTCGGGCGGCCACGACTGCGGCCACCACCGCCGCCACGTCGCCGGCGTGATGCGCGCCGCCGGGGAGGTCACGCCCCCGCACCAGACGGATGGCGTAACCCGCATCGGGGCCCGGGGTTCCGAAAGAGCCACCACGCGGGACCGTCGCCGGCCCACCGAGGTCGCCGGGGCGGTTCGGAGTCCACCGCGGCGCGGCAAGCGGATGCGGGGTGTGCCGCGGCAGATCCTCGATTCCGAGCGGGACATTGGCCTGCTGACCCACGCTGCCTCCTAGGCGAACTCCAGCCAATCACGGTAGGCAGCCAGTTCACCTCGCACCGCCGCCTGAAACAACTCCTGAGCCTTGCGGGTGATCGGTCCCGGCGAACCGGTGCCGACCACTCGGTCGTCGATCTCGCGAATCGGAGTCACCTCCGCCGCGGTGCCGGTGAAGAAGGCCTCATCGGCGCGATAGAGATCGGAGCGCATGATCTGGCCCTCGACGACCGGAATCCCGGCGTCTGCCAGCAGCCGCATCACGCTCGCCCGCGTGATCCCGGCGAGGATCCCCGACGCCGGATCGGGGGTGCGGGCCACCCCGTCCTGCACCACGAAGACGTTCTCGCCGGTGCCCTCGGCGACGAACCCGGCGCGGTTCAGCATGAGCGCCTCGTCGTAACCGGCGCTCAGCACCTCCTGCTTGGCCATGACGCTGTTCATGTACTGGCCGGCGCCCTTGGCACCGGGGATGAAGGACTCGTGGTCGATGCGGCGCCACGAGGAGACCTTCACCTTCACCCCGTTCTCGAGGCCCTCGACGCCGAGGTAGGCGGCCCACTCGAAGGCGATGATCGCCGCCTGGACCCGCGCCCCCTTGGGATTGAGGCCGATGGACCCGGTGCCGTAGAACACGATCGGACGCAGATAGCAGGCGTCCAGTTCGTTGGCGCGCACCAACTCGAGCGCCGCCTTGGTGAACTCCGCCGCAGTCCAGGGCAGTGGGATCCGATACGCCCGCGCCGACGCCTCCAGCCGCCGCATGTGATCGGTGAGCCGGAACACGGCCGGGCCCTGCGGGGTGGCGTAGGCCCGGATGCCCTCGAACACTCCGGATCCGTAATGGAGCCCATGCGACAGCACATGGACGTTGGCCTGGTCCCAGGGAACCAGCTCTCCGTCGAACCACACGTACTTGGTCGGATTCAGCATCTACGGCTCCTATGTTGTCACAGCGAGGTGGCGGCGGTGCCAGTCGACGATGGCCTCGAATCGCTCCCGCCGGTACTTGGGCTTGCCGGAACGCGACAACTCGTGGCTGCTCCCCGGGAACCGCAGCATCTCCGCCTCGACGCCCTGCTGCAGGAGCACCGAGTAGAACTGCTCCGCCTGCTCGATGGGGCAGCGAAAGTCCTCCTCCGAGTGGACCAGAAGGCACGGCGTGGTGATGCGGTCGGCCATCGCCAGTGGGCTCGCCGCCCACATCGCAGTCCAGTCGCGCCGCTCCCCGGTGCCGAGATAATTGCGGGGAAACGAGTAACCGATGTCCGAGGTGCCCATGAAGGAGCCGAACGAGTAGAGCCCGCGCTCGGGCACTGCCGACTTCCAACGGTGGTCGACCGGAAGGATGCGCCCGGTCATGAATCCGCCGTAGGAACCGCCCATGATCCCCATGCGGTCGGGATCCAGCCGCGGGAACCGCGCCAACGCGGCATCGACCACCGCCAGGATGTCCTCCAGGTCGGGCGGGCGTTCCTCGGTCCATCTCCCCACCGGGACCCGCACGAAGTCGGTGCCGCGACCCGACGAGCCGCGCGGGTTGCACGCCAGCACCCCGAATCCAGCCCCGGCGTAGATCTGGAACTCGTCGAAGAACCCGAACCCGTATTGGGTGGCGGGACCGCCATGGATGTTGAGCAGGAGCGGGACTCGATCCGCTCCCGGGGGCAGCAGCACCCAGGCATCGAGATCGACCCCATCGTGCTCCACGATGAAATGCTCGGCGGCGATGAGACCGGCGCCACTGCGAAAACCCGCGTTCACCTCGGTGAGCACGGTCTCCACTCCGTTCTCCCACCACACCAGCTCCCCGGGATCGGTTCCCGTGGTGGCGGTGAGCGCCATCGCCGATCCGTCGCTCCGAGTGGTCATCCCCGTGATCACCCGCTCGCCATCGGCGACATCGCTCCAGGCGCCGTCCGTCCCCACCTCGACGATGCGAACCGTGCCGCGATCCTCCAGAGCCGACCGGAATCGCCCATCGCCGAGCCACTGCGGTCCCGAGGGAAACACCCCCGAAGGGGGCGTGAAGTTGCGATCGAGCGCGGCGGCGAGGCGCACCGGCCCGGACGGCTCGAGGCGCCACACGCCTGACACGCGGGGATACCCCCAGGGGTCGGGATCGCCGACGAGATGGACCACACCGTCGGGCCGGTAGGACATCTCGCCCCACGATCCGCGCCCCACCAGCGCCCGGGGCTCGCCCCCGCCGACCCCGACCTCCCACGCCTGACTCCCCGGCTCGACGTAGCGTCGCTCGTGGCGGGCGCTGATGAAGCCCACCGCGGCGCCGTCGGGACGCCAGGTCACACCGGCATCGCGGTGATCACCAGTGGTGAGGGGGACCGGATCCCCACCCGCAGGATCGACCAGGTACACGTTGCGGCGGCGATCGTGCAACCACCCCAGATTGTCGAAGCGATAGCCGGCGTCGCGCAGCCGCCGCGGCCGGCGCTTGCGCTCCTCGTCGCTGAGGTCGGGCTCCAGCCACTCGGTGGCGATCACCCCGAGGCGGCTCCCGTCTGGCGACCACTCCGCCTCGGTGACCCCCAATCCAAGTGAGGTGATGACGGCGGCCTCTCCGCCGGAGGCCGCCATGACGGCGAGCTGGGCCGGTTTGCCGGGTTCGCCGCTGGCCCGCAGCAAGGCGAGGCGGGTGCCGTCGGGCGACCACCGGGGGCGGGTGTCGGCGGGTCCGTGGGTGAACTGGCGAGCCGTCGCGCCGTCCCACAACCAGATGCGCCGCTCGTAGCGATCCTGCTCCAAATCCATGCGGGACACGACGAAGGCGATCTGGACCCCGTCGGGATGGAGCTGCGGATCGGAGAGCGTGGCGTAACCGCCGAGACCGTCTGGGCTCATGGGGCGAGGCTAGGCACGGTCCGGAGGGGCCGCGCCGGGGCCCTGCGGCATCCGCCAGACCAGGCCTGGGACGCGTCGGCGACCGAGGCCTTGGCTCATTAGCGTCTGCGGGATGCGCCGCATCCTCTCCGCCTCGCTGGGCCTCGGCCTGCTCCCCCGCCGCTGGCGCGGATCGGACTCCGGGGCCGGGACCATGGGAGCGCTGCTCGGGGCGGGAATCGGGTTGCTGCTGCTCGCCGTGGAATCCCCGTGGTGGGTGACCGCGCTCGTGGCGGCCGCGCTGACCGGGTTGTCGCTCTGGGCGGTGCAACCGTTCACTGCCGACGGTGCCGATCCCGGGTGGGTATGCCTCGATGAGACCGCCGGCACCGTCGTGGCGCTGGTGGGCCTCGGTGGCTGGGGTTGGGTGGCCGCGGTGATCGTGGCGCGCCTCGCCGACATCTTCAAGGTCCTTCCGGGCATCGCCGCCGCCGAGCGCCTTCCCGGTGCCATCGGCGTGACGGCCGACGACGTCCTCGCCGGCCTCTACGGACTGGCGGTGGGATGGATCGTGACGGCACTGTGACCGTCACGATCCCGGAACGGACCCGGCGCCGGCTCACCGCGGTGCTCTTCACCGGGGTGAGCATCGGCCGCACCGGCTACATCGCCGCGGTCACCGTCACCACGCTGGTGGCGAAGGAGATGCTGGGTTCGGCGACGCTCGCCGGCGTCCCCGGGGCGGTCACAGTCCTCGGCTCCGCACTCGGTGGCGACCGCCTCTCGGCCTACATGGAACGGCACGGCCGGAGGCGCGGACTGGTGCTCGGCTACGCCGCGATGGCCGCGGGTGCCGCCGGGGCCGCCACCGCCACCGCACTCGGGTCGTTCCCGTTGCTGGTGGGAGCGTCGGCGGTGTTCGGCTTTGGCGCCAGCGCCGACAGCCTGTCCCGCTACGCCGCGGCGGACGTCCACCCTGCGGAGCGTCGCGGCGCTGCGATCGCCATCGTGGTGTGGGCGGGGACCATCGGCTCCGTGCTCGGCCCCACATTGCTCTCCCCCGCCGAAGGGGTCGGCAGGGCATTGGGCATCGAGCCCCTCGCCGGGTCCTACGTGATCGCGGCCGCCCTGGCGGCACTGGCGTTGATGGTGATCGCGGTCCTGCTCCGCCCGGACCCGCTCGAGTTCGCCGACCGCGGCACCGGAGTCCGTCCCACGGGGCGCATCACCGGGTCGGCAACGGTGTGGATCGCGGTCGCCAGCCTGGCGATCGGCCAGATGGTCATGGTCCTCATCATGGTGATGACACCGCTCCATGTCCGGGATCACGGTCACACCCTGGGGACGGTGGGTGTGATCATCGCCGCCCACACTTTCGGCATGTTCGCCGTGTCGCCGCTGACCGGCTGGGTCGCAGACCGCATCGGGCGCCTCCCGGTGATCCTGGCGGGACAGGCGATCCTTGCGATCGCGGCGGTGACTGCCGCCCTCGCCGACGAGTCGGCGATCGCCACCCTCACCGTCGCCCTCTTCCTGCTCGGGCTCGGCTGGAACCTGTCGTACGTGGCGGGAAGCGCCCTACTCACCGAGGGCGCCGCGCCGGAGAATCGGGTGCGCCTGCAGGGGTTCGGCGATGCCGTGGTGTGGACCGCGGGGGCGGTGGCGAGCGTGTCCTCGGGCCTGCTGCTCGAGGCCGGCTCCTACGCGATCCTGTGCGTGGTGGGCGCCTGCCTCACCGTCGTGCCGGTGACCGTCACACTGAGAGTGCGCGCCACGACCTAGTGGACTTCTGGCTGGCAGCTGACCGCTGACCGCTGACCGCTACCTGATGTTGAAGTACCAGAACCAGGCGCCGACGCTGAGGACGCCGCCGAAGATCACGGCCTTGATCGCATGCTTCATGATGCCCCATACGAACAGGGCGGCGGTGAGGACGCCGATACCGATCAGGATGGCGAGAAGCTGGGGATTGGCCTTGACCGTCTCGACGATCTCCCCGGCGTTCTCCGGGATCGTGATGGGAATCTCAGCAACTAGAAAGTGCATGGACGGGGAGGTTAGGGGCCTCCCGGGCTACACCCGTACAGTGACCGGCATCGACCGGGTCGAGTGTCGGCGGTGCCGTCGTAACATGTCCCCCCATGCCCCCGGCACGACGGCCCAATCCCTTTGCCGCGGCCGCTCTGTCGGCGATCGTGCCGGGCGCCGGCCAGTGGTACGTCGGCAACCGACGGCGGGCCAAGGTCTTCCTGCTGGTGACCGTCCTGGTCGTCGTGCCGGCCACCGCCATCCTGTTTGCAATGTTCTCCACTCTCGGCACGGTGAGCTTCCTCGCCACCGCGATCCGCCCGTTCACGGATCATCCAAACCTCCTCGGCGCCCTGCTCGTGGTGAACGTGGCCCTGCTCGTGTTCCGCGCCGTCGCCGTGGTCGACGCCTTCCTGGCGGCGCGCGGCCCCCGGGTCCGCGGGGGAGCAACCGCGACACCGATGGTGGCGGGACTTGCCCTTCTGCTCGTCTTCACCGCCTATCAGCACTACTGGGTGGGCGAGCGCAACCTCGCCCTCTACGACGCCTTCACCCACGACTACAACGTGGATCCGGGCCAGGTGGACATCACCGACGTCAGCACGACGACGCTCCCGGATGGCACGGCCGTGACGACGACTGCACCACACTCCGACGCCTTCCCCGAGGAGGGTCGGGTCAACGTGCTCCTGCTGGGTGCCGACTCCGGCGAGGGCCGGGAGAGCCTCCGCACCGACACGATGGTCGTCGTGAGCATCGACCCGGACACCGGGTGGACCGCGATGTTCAGCATTCCCCGCAACCTGCGCCAGGTGCCGTTGCCCCCGGATCACCCCGCCTCCAACTGGTGGGGCGATGCCTGTCCGGGGTGCTACCCGCAACTGGTGAACCTCCTCTACGCCGATGGGCTGACCCGGCCCGACCTGTGGGGCGGTCCCAACTCGGGGGCCAATGCCATCAAGGAGACCATCGGATACCTGCTCGGCATCGACATCCACTATTACGCGATGGTGGACATGGTCGGATTCATCGCAGTCGTCGATGCCATCGGTGGCATCGACATCGAGGTGCCGGTGGCGGTCTATGCCGAGTCGTACTCCTACTCGCCCGGCGAAGCGGAAACTGTGCTCGACATCCCCGCCGGTGTGCAGCACCTCGACGGCCGGACCGCCCTCGGTTACGCCCGGTCGCGCGCCCAGGGCAACGACTTCGACCGCATGGGCCGCCAGCGCTGCGTCCTCCAGGCCATCGCCGCCCAGACCGACCCGGTGACCGCGATCCGGGAGTTCACGACCCTGGTCGACGTCATCACCGCGAACGTCTTCACCGACATCCCCATCAGCACGGTTCCGGACTTCATCGGACTCCTGGAGAAGTTCGATCCCGATGAGGTGGTGTCGGTGCGGTACATGCCCGATGCTCCCGAGTTCGCCGGCACCGCGACCTCCTACATGTCAGGCTGGACCGAGGAGCGCTACCCGATCCCCGATCGCGACTTCATCGCCCAGCGCACCGCGACCGCGCTCAGTCTCCCGCCGCTTCAGGCGATCGCGACACTCGGCCTCCAGGATCTCGAGGACGTCTGCGCCATCAGCCCGTGACCGCGACGGCGCGGCAGGCGATGGCGCGGCGCAGATCGTCGTCCTCTTCGATCAGCATGCGCCGCAGCATCGGGCCGACGTCTCCTCCGGCGAGCACCCCGGCGATCCGCCCCCTCAGGTCCTCGTCGATGCGGTGCCGCGGAAAGAAGACCCGGAAGTAGGCCCGGGCCGCCTCCGCCTCCCGAGCGGTGAAGAGCTGCGCCAGGCCGGCGAAGAACGGGGCGACGAACGGCTCGACCAGGGCCGCCTGCTTGCGCCACCAGAATCCGTTGCCCGCTGCCCGCAGCAGATAGAGCGACGAGTAGCCATCGCCGTGTGCCCGATCCCAGACCTCCTGCTTGACGGCCGCGTCCGGGCGTGCCGCCCCGGCGGTGATCAGGGCGCGTTCGCCGCGATCGGAGGGATCGCGCTCGCGTTCGGCGGCGAGCCTCGCATCGGCGCCGTCGAGCCCGAGCGAGGCCCATCGCACCGCCACCGACCAGCGCATGTCCTGGTCGACGGCGAGACCCGGAGGTGGTGAGTCCACCAACTCGGCTGCAGCCCGTGCGTCGGCTTCGGTGACCGCGGTGGCGATGAGCGCCCGACCCCACATCACGCGGGCATCCCCGGGGGGTGCGGTGGCGATCGCCCGGGCGGCGGTCGCCACGAAGGCCGCGGCGGCATCGTCGATGCGGTCCTCGGGGACGAACCGGGCGACGATCCCGGCGACGGTAGCCACCACCATGTCCACCACCGGCAGCGACGGCTCGTCCGGCAGATGGCGGTGGACCAGGTCGAGATAGCCCAGCGACGACAGCGTGCCGTCACGCACCATCTCGTAGAGCGATGCCCACACCTGCTGGCGCAGCAGGTTGTCACCGAGCAGGCTGAGGTGAGCCGAGGCCCACTCCACCGACGGAGCATCGAGTTCGATCTTGGCGAAGGCGTGGTCCCCGAGATTCGGATACAGGAACGCCGGCACCGCCAGCCCCTCGGCGGCGGGGACGGTTGCCACCACGTCCTCGATCACCGCCGGCACCGACTTCACGTCGCCGTGGGCGGTGACGAAGGCGATGTCCAGGTGGTGGGGGCGCAGGTACGGGTGGTCCTCGGGAGCGGACTGACGCAGTTCGAGCCGGGTGATCGTGTCACCGGCCATGGTCAGCCGGGTGGCGAGCGTGTTGAGCGACGGCGTCTTGAGCCACCGCGCCGCCCACTCCACGAGATCCAACCCGCTCCCCTCCTGGAGTGCGGCGAGAAAGTCCGCCAGGGTGGCGTTGGAGAAGCGGTGCCGACGGAAGTAGGTGCGCAACCCGTCACGAAAGGCCTCGATCCCGATGGCGCGCACCAACTGCTTCAGGGTCGCGGCCCCCTTGCCGTAGGTGATCCCGTCGAAGTTGAGGAACGTCTCGTCGGTGGACCCGACGCTGTCGGCGATGCGATGCGTCGTGGGCCGCTGATCCTCGCGATAGGCCCACAGCTTCATGCGCGTGTTGAAGTCCTGCCAGGCCTCCTCATCCCCGAGTTCGGCGAGGGCGAGATAAGCGACATAGGAGGCGAAGGATTCGTTGAGCCAGACGTCCTCCCACCACTTCATGGTGACCAGATCCCCGAACCACATGTGGGCGATCTCATGGGCGAAGTACTCGGAGCGACGCTGCACCTGGTCCGCCGTCGGGGGCTCGCGGAACACCACCGCGTCGGTGTAGGTGATGTTCCCCACGTTCTCCATTCCCCCCCAGTTGAACTCGGGCACGAAGACGGCGTCGAGTTTGTCGAACGGATAGGCCTCGCCGAACAGACCCGAGAAGTAGTCGATGATCCTCCCGGTCAGTTCGAACAGCTCCTTGGCGTCGTTCTCCAGGTGCGGACGCAACGAGGCACGGCAGTACAGGCCGAGGGGCAGTTCGCCGTGGGCACCGCGGACCTCGGCGTACGGGCCGGCCACGATCGACATCAGATAGGTGCTGAAGGGCACCGTGCGCGCCAAGACGCGCCGGGAGCGGTCACCGCCGATGGGCTGGCGATCGACCTCCCGCGACGGTCCCGTCACGACCCAGGCGGCCGGGGCGGTGACGGCCACCTCGAACGTGGCCTTGATGTCGGGCTGGTCGAAGCACGGGAAGAGCCGGTGGGCGGAGTAGGGCTCGAACTGCGTGTAGAGGTACTCGCGGCCGTCCTCGTTGTCGATGAAGTGGTGGAAGCCCTCACCCGTCTTGTCGTAGGGCCGCGAGTAGGAGATGCGGATCCGGTTCTCCCGCTGCAGCATCGAGCTCGGAAGTGCGATCCGGTAGCCATCCCAGGACGGCTCCTGCTTGGCTCCGTTCACCTCGAACTGGTCGATCTGCCCGCCGAGCCACTCGAGGAAGGTGTCACCACCCGAGTGCGTGAATTCGATGGTCAAGTCACCGTGAAAGACCTTCGCCCCCTCTTCGAGGTCGAGATCGAGGTGATACGAGACCGCCGAGATCTGCTGATGACGACGCAACGCCTCGTCCCGGGTCAGGTTGTCGCGAGATGCCACGGACATGAGATCCCTTTCTAGTCGGCCTCGAAGCGGTCACGAAGCAGCCACTCGATCGCACTGGGAAGTCCCTCGTCGAGCGATCTCGGGGCAAAACCCAACTCGGCGCGGGCCTTGGCGTCCGAGGCCAGGTAGGTGACCCCGGTGGCCACCCGCAGCCGGTCGGCGGCGGGCCGCAGCGGCGGGATGATGGCAGCTGCGCCGCGGGTCACTGCCG
>DNGH01000040.1 GCA_003486285.1 Actinomycetota bacterium | reverse complement strand
GTAGGTCATCCACCCCATGTACATCAGGGCCTCGGGGTTGCGGGCGTCGCGTTCCAGCACCTCGAAGTAGTGGGGGAGCGCGGCGGAGAAGTCGCCGGCCTCGACGTAACGGCGCGCCAGGGCGAGGCGCATCGGGATGATGTCGGGGTTGGCGGCGACCACCGCCTCCATCTCCTCGGTGCTCACGGTGGCGAGGTCGAGGGTGGTCGGGGTGTCGGGACCGCCGGTGACGAAACCATCGGCACCGCGCGGTTCCACCGCGTTGACCAGGGCCACCACCACGGCGACCGCAGCCACGACGAAGGCTCCCAGGGCCAGGACGATGCGGCGCGGGGAGCGACCCGCAAAGGCGGTCTCCGGAAGTTCCTCGAGGTGGCGCAGTGCCGCCGCGGCGTCCGCTTCGTAGCGGGCCCGCAGTTCGGCGGCGGTGTCCGGGTCGATCTCGCCGGCCGCCTCCTGGGCGCGCAGCGCGATCAGGTCGTCGAGGGCCCGGTCGCGCTGCGCCTCCAGCCCCAGCCGGGTGGCGGTGCTCATCGCCCCTGCTCCCGCTCGCGCAGCGCCGCCTCGACCAGCGCCCGGTCGGCCGGATCGATGGTGGCCGGGGCGGGACGGCGGCGGCGGGTGATCACCACCGCCACGCCGACTGCGGCGGCGATCAGCGGCAGCACCCACAACAACACGGTGCGGGCGTCATCGGGCGGATCGAGCAGCACGTCCTCGCCGTAGGTGGCGACGAAGAACTCGATGATCTCGTCGTCGCTCCGACCCTCTGCGACCCACTCCTCGATCAGGACGTGCAGCTCCCGGGCGACATCCGAGGGCGAGGAAGCGATCGACTCGCTGGCGCAGAACGGGCACTTGAGAATCGTGGCGAGGTGCTCAACCCGGTCGGTGTCCGTGGGTGGGGACGACGCCAGCACCGCCACCACGACCGCCAGGGAGGCGGCGATCACCGCCATCGCGGCGTAGTTCCGCACCCGCTCAGACATGGGCCGCCTCCTGGACCGCGGCACGCTGCTGGCGCCTGCCGAAGAACGACAGGCCGCCACCGGAGACGACGACGAGTCCGCCGAGCCACAGCAGCCACATCAGCGGGAAGCGGAATACGTCGAGGGTGACCCGGGCGGTGCCCTCCTCGATGCGCACCAGTGACAGGTAGACGTCCTCGCGCAATCCGGTGTGGACCGCTGGGGTGGGAATCGCCTGGATCTGATTGGGGTACTGGGTGAGGGCGGGGCGCAGCGTGGCCAGGTCGCCGCCGCGCGACAGCACCACGGTGGCCCCGATCAGGGTGCGGTGGGCCTCTTCGGTGAGAAACGGACCGGAGTAGGTGAGGGTGTAGCCGTGAACCGATGCGGATTGCCCAGGGTCGAGGGTGATGGTGTCGCGGGTGTCGAACGATCCCGAGAAGGCAATCGCCACCGCTACCAGGGCCACCCCGATGTGGGACACCATCCCGCCCCAGTAGCCGGGGTCGGAGCGCCACAGCCCACCGAGCCCGGCGAGATAGGCCTCGGGCCGGCTGCGGGCGGTGACGTGAGCCTGGCGCACGATGGCGGCGATGATCAGCGTCCCCAGCGAGATGGTGGCCAGCACGGTGATGGCCCGCACCCCGAGCAGCGCCGCCAGAGCCGCCGCCACCGTGGTCACCTGCAGCGGGCCGCGCAGCCGCTCCCACAGCACCGTGGCCCGGGCACGGCGATACGGGGTCACCGGTCCCAGGCCCAGGGCGAAGAGCAGCACCAGAGCGATGGGCACCGCGGCGCGATCGAACCAAGGCGCCCCGACCGACACCCGATCTCCGGTGAAGGCCTCGAGGATCATCGGGTAGATCGTCCCGATGAGCACGACGAAGGCGAACAGGGCCAGGAGCAGGTTGTTGAGCAGGAACACCCCCTCGCGGCTGGCGAGCGAGTCGAGGCGCGGCGTCGAGGCGACGAGATGGCCGCGAAAGGCGAACAGGCCGAAGCCCGCCACGAGCACCACCAGGAGGAATCCGAGCAGGGCCGGACCGACCGCCGATTGGGTGAACGAATGCACCGAGGCGACCACCCCCGAGCGGGTGAGGAAGGTGCCAAGGATGGTGAGGGCGAAGGTGCCGATCACCAGGGCCACGTTCCAGGCCTGCAACATTCCCCGGCGGCGCTGCACCACCGCGGAGTGAACGAAGGCGGTGGCGGTGAGCCAGGGGAGGAACGAGGCGTTCTCCACCGGGTCCCAGGCCCAGTACCCGCCCCAGCCCAGCACCTCGTACGACCACCAGGCTCCGAGCAGGATCCCCAGGGTGAGGAACGTCCAGGCGGTGAGGGTCCAGCGCCGGGTCCGCTCCAGCCAGACGGTGGTGCTGTCGCCCCCGAGGAGAGAGGCGATGGCGAAGGCGAAGGGCACCGTCATGCCGACGTAGCCCAGGTAGAGCATCGGCGGGTGGATCGCCATCAGGATGTGGTTCTGCAGCAGGGGATTGGCCCCGGAGCCATCGGCGGGCACCACCGCCAGGGTGACGAACGGGTTGGCGGCGGTGAGCATCATCCCGAAGAAGAAGATCCCGACCAGGCCGATCACGGCGAGGGCGGCGGCTCCGATGCGGTCACCCTCGCCGACACTGCGGTGCACCCAGAA
>DNGH01000155.1 GCA_003486285.1 Actinomycetota bacterium | reverse complement strand
CAGTGTGGTGCTGAGGACGAAGGCCCGGGACCAGTAGGTGCGGGCGAACACCACCGTCGTGGCGGTCACTCAGAGCATGATCCCAGCCATGGACACGGCCCGGCCGTATGAGGGGATCCACACCCCTCCGACCTGGGGCCGGAGGGCGATGAACAGCGCGATCCCGGCTCCGAGCCCGACGGCGCCGAGCATGCCCCAGGAGTGCGGACGAGCCACCCAGGGCAGCGCGTGGTCGAGCGCCAACAGCGAGGACGCCACCACCGCAACCACCAGGGCCAGGAGGTCGATGGCGAGCGAGAGGACCAGACGACGGGTCATTGCAGGCCGAGGCTACCCCCGCAACCGCGCGAGCGGGGTCATGCCATCCGGCGGGCCAACTCCACGATGGTGCGAACCCCGAATCCCGTCCCACCCTTGGGGACGTAGTGCTCGGCCTCCGCGGCCCGAGCGGGCCCGGCGATGTCGAGGTGCGCCCATGGAATATCCCCGACGAACTCCTTGAGCAGCAGGGCCGCGTTGATCGCCCCGCCGTAGCGGGTCCCGGTGTTCTTCATGTCGGCCACGTCGGAATCGATGTTCTTGCGGTAGTCGTCGGGCAGCGGCATGCGCCACACCCGCTCCCCGGCTGCGGCGGCCGCGGCGGCGACACTGGCGGTGGCGTCCTCCGTGCCGAAGAGGCCGGCGATCTTCTCGCCGAGGGCGATGGAGATCGCTCCGGTGAGCGTGGCGAGGTCGAGGATCATGTCCGGCTCGAGTTCTGCGGCGAGCGACAACCCGTCCGCGAGGATCAGCCGCCCCTCGGCATCCGTGTTGAGCACCTCGATGGTCTTGCCGTTGCGTGCCTGGAGGACGTCGCCGGGGCGCAGTGCCGAACCACCGGGCATGTTCTCGGTGAGAGGGGCGATCCCCACCACCTTCACCGCGAGGCCCAGCGCAGCGATGGTCCGGATGGCGGCGAACACCGCGGCGGCACCCGACATGTCGGTCTTCATCGTCTCCATGCTGTCCGCCGGCTTGAGCGAGAGGCCTCCGGAGTCGAACACGATCCCTTTGCCCACGACCGCGAGGAAGGCCTTGGCTCCGGGCGGCTCGTAGCGCAACTCGACGAGGCGGGGCGGATTGGTCGCCCCCAAGGAGACGCCGCGCAACCCCCCGAGCCGCTCCGCGACGATCTGCTGCTCATCGAGGATCCGAATGCCCAGGCCGAACTCGGCGGCGATGCCCGCAGCCCGCTCCGCCAGCGCCACCGGTGACTTCCCCATGGCCGGCTCGTTGATCAGGTCGCGGGCGAGATTGACCCCGTCGCCCACGAGTCCCCCGATCGCGGCGGCCGCGACTTCCTCCTCCGTTCCATCGATCAGCACCACCGTGGCGATGGCCGAGGGCTTCTTCTCGGTCTTGTGACGCGTGAAGGTGTAGGCGCCGAGGACGAACCCACTACCGACCGCCTCGGCGGCGGCGGGGACGGAGCGGTGCAGGGTGGTGGCAACGGTGGCGCACTTGGCGAGACTGCGGGCGGCACCCCCGGCGGCGCGACGAACCTGCTCGAGATCCGGGGCCGGCCCCAGTCCGGCAAACACCACGTTGCGGTACGGGACCGCATCCCCCCCGGGAACGACCACCACCTGGCCCACCTTGCCGGTGAATTCGACATCGTCGAGGTGGACGGCCAGCCACGGCATCTTCTCGGCGAGCACGGATCCGGCGGCGTCGAAGCGCCGCCCCTCGCCCACCCCGACCACGATGGCATCTGAGGAGAGACCCTCGCTCGCCGCCGCCCGAAACTCGATCATCGGCCCTCCTCGAGTCTGCTCGGCACCCACGCAGCCTCGGCGGAGCGCGCCAACATGTACAGGTAGTCCGCAAGCCGATTGAGATACGGGACCACATACGAGCCGGTGATGCCGCTCAACCGGGCGTGGGTCACGGCGCGCCGTTCGGCGCGCCGGGTCACGGTGCGGGCGACGTCAAGGGCCGCCGCTACGGGATTGCCACCGGGGACGATGAACTCGGTCGGCATGCCCCGCTCCGCCTCGATGGCATCGATCGCCGCTTCGAGGCGGACCACCATCTCGGCGGTCACCAGGCTGGTGCCCGCCTCGAGCAGGCCGCGCCGGTCCGGAGACGTCGCCAGTTCGGCGCCGACCACGAACAGCTCGCGTTGGACCGCGAGAATCGCATCGTGCATCGACCCTGTGGCCAGGGACCGAGCGACGCCAAGAGCCGCAGTGGCCTCGTCGACGGTGCCGTAGGCCTCGGGTCCCGACTCGTCCTTGGCCACCCGGCCGCCGTGGAAGAGTCCAGTGGATCCGTCGTCGCCACGCCGTGTGTAGATCTTCACGGACGGTCAGTGTACGAGTGTGGGCGAGTGCGCCCGCCCCCCACCGGCCTCATCCCAGAGACTCGCCGAAGACCAGCACTCGAGCCAGGACGACGGCGCCGATACCGGTGAGCACCGCCAGATACGACAGCCCGGTGGCCGCCATCACCGCCGGGTAGCCGCGTTCTCCCAAGGCCGCCCAGACCGCGGCCATCAGCAGGACCGACGTGATCGCAAGCACCGCCCAGCCGATCGGCACGATGACCTCGCCGGACGCTGGGGGCAGGGCGCCGTGAAGCAGGGCCGCGGCCGGGTCGATGACCGACCCGGCGATCCCGACGAGACACAGCGTGCGCAGCGCCGACCGGGGCAGGCGCGGGTCCACCAGGTACCAGTGACCCAGGAGCATCTCGCTCGTGATGCCTCCGAGAGCGATCGCCCCGGTGACCACCAGGACCGGATAGCCCTCACCGGTCCCGGCGAGCACGAGGGTGATGGCCGCCGCCGCGGCGAACCCGGCAGCCAGCAGCCGGACCCGGCTCGCGGCCAATGCCGCCACCGTGAGGCCGCATCCCACCCATCCGACGACGCCGCCACCGGCGAGGGCGGCGGGAACCGCCAGCAGCAAGACCACGCCCAGGCCCATCCAGGTGAATCCGGGACCGACGATCCCCCAACGCGTCACCAAGGCGGTGCCGGCGGCGACACCCGCCGACCAGGCGGAGAGGACGGCGGAGGGTTCCACGGGGGGCGAGTGTACGGCGGGAGGGGCGTGCCATCCCCCGGCTAGCGCCCTCGCAGCCATTCGAGCAGGCGGTCGGCGACCGCCTCCGCGGTGAACCCGAATTCCGCGGCGAGCCGCTGATAGGGCGCCGAGGCGCCGAAGCGATCGATCCCGATGCTGAGCCCGTCGCTGCCCACGATCCGCTCCCAGCCAAAGGTGCTGCCGGCCTCGAGTGAGGCGATGGGCAACCCGGGGCCGAGCACCGCCTCGCGGTACGCCTCGTCCTGCCCGAAGAACACCTGCCAGCACGGCAGCGACACCACCCGCAGCGAGATCCCCGCGGCCTCGAGCCGCGACGCGGCTTCCAGGGCAACCGCCACTTCGGAGCCGGTGGCGACCAGCACCGCATCGGAGCCGGGGCGCAGCACGTAGCCGCCGTGGCGCACCAGGCCCTCGAGGCCGGCGCGATCCAGGACCGGGACCCCCTGGCGGGTGAGCACCAGGCACGTCGGCCCGTCGGTGCGCCCCAGCGCCATCTCCCAGGCCTCGGCGGTCTCGCCGGCGTCGGCCGGACGGATCACCCAGAGATGCGGCATCGCCCGCAGCGAGGCGAGATGCTCGACCGGCTGATGGGTAGGCCCATCCTCGCCCAGGAACACCGAGTCGTGGGTGAGCACGAAGATCGACGGCGCCGACATCAGTGCGGCGAGTCGAATCGCCGGGCGCAGGTAGTCGCTGAAGACGAAGAAGGTGCCGCCGAAGGGACGCAACCCGCCGTGGAGGGCCATGCCGTTGACTGCGGCCCCCATGGCGTGCTCACGCACCCCGAAACGGAAGTTGCGACCGGTGGGATCGTCCTGGAAGTCGGGGGTGCCGTCGATCAGAGTGTTGTTCGACGGCTCGAGGTCGGCGGAGCCACCCACCAGGCCGGGCAGTTCTGCGGCGAGGCGGTTGATCACCCTCCCGGAAGCCTTTCGGGTCTCCACCATCGATCCGACGGCGTAGTCGAGAGAGCCGACGCTGGGAGGCATGGGGTGGAAGTAGGCCTGCCAGCGGGCGCGGGAGGTGGCGTCGATCCCGGAAAAACGCGCCTCCCATTCGCGGTGTGCGCTCCGCCCGCGGTCCATCGCCTGCCGGAAGTGCCGATACACCGCGTCGGGCACGGTGAAGGGAGGCAAAGTCCAGCCGATGCGCTCCTTGAATCCGGCGATCTCCTTCTCCCCGAGGGGACTGCCGTGGCTCTTCGCAGAGCCTTCGAGGGTCGGGGCTCCGTAGGCGATCTTGGTGTGGCACACGATCAGCGAGGGACGGGGGTCGGCGATGGCGTTGGTGACCGCGGTATCGACGGCGTGGCGGTCGTGGCCGTCGATGTCCAGCGTCTGCCATCCCAGAGCATCGAAGCGGGCGCCCACGTCCTCGGTAAAGGTGACGTCGGTACTGCCGCCGATCGAGATCTCGTTGTCGTCGTAGAGACAGATCAGGTGTCCCAGGCCGAGGCGGCCTGCCAGCGAGGCGGCCTCGGACGAGATCCCCTCCATCAGGTCGCCGTCTCCGACGAAGACGAAGGTGCGGTGGTCGACCAGCTCGTTGCCGAAAACCGCACGCAGATGCGCCTCTGCCATCGCCATGCCCACCGCAGTGCCAAAGCCCTGGCCGAGCGGACCGGTGGTCGTCTCGATGCCGAGATGTGGTTCGCGCTCGGGGTGACCAGGCGTGATCGACCCCCATTGCCGGAAGGAACGGATGGCGTCGAGGCTCACCGGGAAGCCGCTGAGGTGGAGCAGGGAGTAGAGCAACATCGAGCCGTGGCCGTTGCTGAGCACGAACCGGTCGCGATCCGGCCACTCCGGGGCATCGGGATCGACGCGGAGATGGCGTCCCCACAGCACCGCGGCGATATCGGCCATGCCCATGGGCATCCCGGGATGACCGCTCTCGGCGCGCTGCACGGCATCGATCGACAGGACGCGAATGGTGTCTACGGCGAGCTGTTCGTGGTCCACGAACCAGGAGGCTACCGCTCGGTCAGACGACCGAGTGCAGGGCGCGTGGCGAGCGATTCAACTCATCGACCCCGTCTTCGGCGCAGGCGACGATGTCTTCGATCCGCATCCCGAACCGTCCGGGGAGGTAGATCCCGGGCTCGATCGAGAAAGTCATTCCCTGCTCGAGGGACTCGGTGTTGCCGGACACGATGTACGGGTGCTCGTGAACCTCGAGTCCGATGCCATGCCCGGTGCGGTGGATGAAGTACTCGCCGTATCCAGCATCTTCGATCACATCGCGGGCGGCACGGTCCACGTCCTCGCACGTGACACCGGGGTGGACCGCAGCCCGCGCCGCGGCCTGGGCGGTGGCGAGCACCGCATGTGCCGCGCCGACCTCGGCGCTCGGCTCGCCCACGACGAAGGTGCGGGTGGTGTCGGAGCAGTAACCGCGCCAGCGCCCGCCGAAGTCGATCACCACCGTGTCGCCCTCCTCGATCACGCGATGGGTTGGCTCGTGGTGTGGCGAGGCGGCATTGGGCCCGGACGCCACGATGGCGAAGGACGCCACATCGTGGCCCTCGGCGATGGTCAGGCGCTGCACCTCGGCGGCGAGGTCGCGCTCGGTGCGCCCGGCAAATGCGATCCCGTCGAGGGTGGCGACCACGCGATCGGTGGCCTCCCCGGCGGCGCGGAGCAGGGCGATCTCGTCGGGGTCCTTGCGCATCCGCAGTTCCCGGGTGATCGGTGCTGCCGACTCGAAGCGGGTGCGGGGCATCTCGCGCTGCAGCTCCAGCAGGAAGCGAGCCCAGGTCTGCTCGCCGATGAGCGCCACCGCGGCGGCGCTGTGTCGGCCCACGAGCGCCACGGGATCGTCGGTCTCATCCCAGGGCAGAACCGTGAAGGCGTCGCCCCGCGGTGCCACCCTTGGCGCCTCCAGGCGAGGCACCACCAGGGCCGCATCGCCCTCCGCCGGCACGACGAGCATCGTGAGCCGCTCGAGGGGCATCGCCTCGTACCCGATGAAGTAGGGCAGATCGGCGCCCACCGAGAGCAGCATCACGTCGGCACCGCGCTCGGCCATGAAGGCCCGGGCCCGGTCGAGGCGTCCGGCGTAGTCGGCGTCGGGGAACATGGGCAGCGGAGGCTAGTTGGTGAGCGGCATCAGCAGGGGGCGGGGGTCGTATTCCCCTCCCCGAACCCTACGCGGTTTGGAGCCACGCCGCCCGCTTCACTCCCGCCGCCGCTCGTGTCCCTCATGAACCAGCCGGTGGTGCCTCCTACAGAGGAGTACCAGATTGTGCAGGGCCGTCTCTCCCCCGTCCGCCCAATGCACCACGTGATGGGCGTCGCACCAATGATGGGGCCGGGTGCAGCCGGGGTGGGTACAGCCCTTGTCGCGTAACGCCAGAGCACGGCGCAGCGCCGCGGGGACGACCCGGGTCGTGCGCCCGACGTCGAGGATCTCCGACTCCCCCTGGGTGAGCACCCGGCTGACTCCGGCGTCACAGGCGATGCGTCTGGCGGTTTCGGCCGAGATGACGCTGCCATCGCCGAGCTCGCACGGCTCCACTGCCCGGCCCTGCAGGACGTCCAGGGACACGGTCACGATCATGTTGGGCCGCAAGCCCCCGGTCTCCGAGGTGTCGCCGTGCGTGAGGTGATCGGAGCACAAATCGACAAGGGCATCGGCCCGCCGCTGACCCGGGGTGCGCGGATCGCCGGGGTCGAGATTGGCGGGATCGGCCAGGGACCGCAGCGCGAGCAGCACGGTCTTGCCGCCCATGGGATCCAACTCGCCATCGATTCGGACCATCCCCCCGACCGCGGTCGACACCTGGAGGTGGCGCCGGCGATGGAGATGCTCGCGGTCGGCATCGGCAGCCTCACGATCCACCTGCTGCTTCCAATACTCGATCGCCTGATAGGCGCCCGCCATGGATTGGCCGGCCGCAGTCTCGACCAGCATCCCTTGATCACGCTGGAAGTGCGTCGGCGATACCCGTGATGCCGCCAGCAGCATCGCCACTCGAGGACGATCGATCTCGCCGCTCGCGAACGCATCCCGGACCGCTTCGTACTCGCCCAACCCGCGCGCCTCGGCGACGTTGCGACGGGCGGTGCGTCCCGAGTCCCCTACCCGGCTCTGCAGGAACGCCTCGGTGGTGAAGTGGTCGGGTTCGTAGGAACGGCGCCGGTCGATCTCGGCGAGAAGCCGCGCCGCCTCGGCCTCGAGTCGGGTCAGCGTGGACCGGACCGCGACGTAGCGGTCATTGAGCTCGGAGTCGCCGATCGACTCGAGTTGAATCGCGTCGTCCTCCACCCGCAGCGAGCCTGCCGCAGGCCCGCCCAGAAGGGTGGTCATCCCAACAAACTATCCCCTGCCCCCGACAGATTCCCCCTAGACCCCTGCGCGCCGCCCCGCCACCGCCTCCTTGGCGTGATACGAGGACCGCACCAGCGGGCCGCTCTCGACATGCCGCAGTCCCAGACCCTCCCCGATGGCCCGGTACTCGGCGAACTCGTCGGGATGGACATACCTATAGATCTTGCGGTGGCGGGTGGTGGGGCGCAGGTACTGGCCGATGGTCACGATGTCGACACCGACGGCCCTCAGGTCGGCCAGCGCCCCCAGCACCTCCGCTCGCGTCTCCCCCATCCCCACGATGAGCCCCGACTTGACGAGCGACTCGGGACGCATCCACCGCGCCCGAGCCAGAAGGGCGAGCGATCGTCCGTAGTTGGCGGCCGTGCGCACTTCGCGCTGCAGGCGGATCACCGTTTCGGTGTTGTGATTGAGCACGTCCGGCGCGGCATCCATGACGGTCTGCAGCGCGCCCTTGTCGCCCTTGAAGTCCGGTATGAGCACCTCGACGTCGCAGTCCAGGCGCGCTCGGATCTGGTGGATGGTCTCGGCGAACACCTCCGATCCACCGTCATCGAGATCGTCGCGGTTCACCGACGTCAACACGGCGTGCTCGAGATGCATCTGCGCGACGGCCTCGGCGACTCGCTTGGGCTCATCCCAGTCGACCTCGCCGGGTCGGCCGGTGGCGACGTCACAGAATCCGCAGGCGCGCGTGCACACCCCACCGAGGAGCATGAAGGTGGCGGTACCGCTCCCCCAGCACTCAGAGATGTTGGGACAGGAGGCCTCCTCACAGACCGTGTTGAGGCGCAGGTCCTGCACCAGGCGCTTCACATCGCGGTAGCCGGCGCCGAGTTCCAGGCGGACCTTCATCCACTGCGGCTTCTCCGGTTCGCCGGGGAGTCGCCCTCGCACTGCGATCGGAGTGGCGCCCCGACGCTCCGGCGAGAAGGCTCCGCTCGACACCAGTTGGTCGACTTCGAACACGGGCAGGGCGCGACCGGTGCCGCGGGCAAAGGCGGCCCTTTGATCGTCGACCGAGTCGTAACCGAACTCCTCGGCAAACCGGGGAACGAGCAGATCGACCACCTCTTCGATCGACACGGCCCGGTCCAACAACGTGCTCAGGCCGGTCACCGGTCGGTCGGCGATGCCACAGGGGACGATGTGCCCGAAGTAGGAGAGATCGGGGGCAACGTTGAGGGCGAAACCGTGCATCGTGACCCGGTGCGCCGCCCGCACCCCGATCGCCGCCACCTTCCCCGACTCGGTCCACACCCCGGGAAAGCCCTCCTCCCGCCAACCTCTGATCCCGAGATCGGAGAGGACCGCGATCAGAACGGACTCGAGGCGCGACACGTGCTCGGCCACGGCCGGGCGATCGCCGAGGTGCCGGATCGGATAGCCGACCAACTGGCCGGGGCCGTGATAGGTGACGTCGCCGCCGCGATCCACCCGGTGGATCTCGGCGCCGACTGCGGCTGCAGCCTCCGGCGACACCAACACGTTCGCCCCTGACGAGAAGCGACCCACGGTGTACACGTGCGGGTGCTCGAGCAGAAGCAGGTAGTCGTCGGGGGTGCGTCCCTCGACCCGGCCCTCGTGCAGGGCCCGCTGCAGATCCCAGGCCTCTTCGTAGGGCAGCCGGCCCAGCCAGCGAGCCCTCAAGAGAGTCCGGGCGGTCAAACCAGCTCCTGCTCCCAGTCCCAGGTCTCGAGGTTTTGCTTGATCTTGCTGAGGAACAGCACCGCGGTGGATCCGTCGAAGGCGCGGTGATCCCAGGTGAGACCAAGGTACCCGACGTGATGGATGGCGATGGCGTCGTTGCCGTCGCGGTCCGTGACGACCACTGCTCGCTTGGTGACGGTGTCCGTCGACAGGATCGCCACATTGGGAACATTGATGATCGGTACCGACACGAACGATCCGAAGGGCCCCGGGTTGGTGATGGTGAACGTCGAGCCGGCGAGGTCGTCGGGCTCGATCTTCCCGGCGCGCGCCTTCTCAGCGAGTCGGCGCACCTCGCGGGCGATGCCGCGCATGCGCAGACCATCCACACCCCGCATCGTCATGACGACGAGGCCACCCTCGTCGAGGTCGACGCCGAGGCCGAGGTTCACCGCACCGTGCAGGATCCGCACCTTGTTCTCCAGGTCGAGGCTGGAGTTGACCACTGGGTAGGCGTCGAGGGCATCCACCACCGCCCGGCTGATGAACGGCAGGTAGGTCAGCGAGAACCCCTCGCGCGCCTTGAACGCGGCGCGGTGGCGCTGCCGCAATTGCTCGACGTGTTCGAAGTCCACCTCGACGGAGGTCCACACGTGGGCGGCGGTCTGCTTGGCGCGGATCATGTTCTCGGCGATGCGGACGCGCAACCGGGTGAGATCCTCGACCTGGTCGCCTGCCATCCGCGGTGCCGCCCCCGGCTTCGGTGCCGCCGCGGCTGCGGGCGCCGGGATCGGGACGGCCA
>DNGH01000018.1 GCA_003486285.1 Actinomycetota bacterium | reverse complement strand
CGGTGCTGCTGGCGATCCTGGCCCTGCTCAAGGCGGGGGGCTACTGGCTCGACCGCTACGAACTGCTGTACAGCGAGCGGGGAGCGGTGTTCGGCGCCACCTACACCGACGTCCATGCCCAATTGCCGGCGCTCAACCTCCTCGTCGGCATTTCGGTGGCGGCGGCGATCCTGCTTTTGGTCAACAGTCGCATCCGGGGGTGGACCCTGCCTGCAGTCGCGTTTGGCCTCTGGCTGGTCACCTCGGTGGCCCTGGGCGGGATCTGGCCGGCGGTGGTGCAGCGCTTCTCGGTGCAGCCCGATGAGATCAACAAGGAACTCGAGTTCGTCGAACGCAACATTCGCTTCACCCGGGTGGGCTACGGGCTCGACGGGGTCGAGATCCGACCCTTTGCCGCCGACACCGAGCTCGACGCCGAGGTCCTGGCGGAAAACGCCTCGACCATCGACAACGTCAGGCTGTGGGATCCGGCGGTGCTGCTCGCCACCTACCGCCAGCTTCAGGAGCTGCGGCCGTTCTATCAGTTCAGCGACGTCGACGTCGACCGCTACGACGTCGACGGGGTGCTCACCCAGGTGATGCTGGCCGCCCGCGAACTCGACGACGCCGGCATCCCCGACGCCGGCTGGGTCAACCGCCACCTGGTCTTCACCCACGGTTTCGGTTCGGTGCTCAGCCCGGCCAACACCGTGACCACCGAAGGCCAGCCCGACTTCCTGGTCAAGGACATCGAGCCCGAAGCGGGGGTGGCACCGCTGCTCGCCATCACCCAGCCCCGGATCTACTTCGGTGAGGACTTCGCCTCCGGCTCGTGGGTGATCGTCGGCACCCAGGAGCGCGAGGTCGACTCGCCGGTGGAATCGGCCGGTGAGGAGACCGTCAACTACAACTCCTACGACGGGGTGGGCGGCATCGAGGCGGGCTCGATCCTGCGCCGCGCCGCGTTCGCCCTCCGCTTCGCCGACGTCAACACCCTCATCTCCGGCCAGATCACCTCCGAGTCGAAGGTGCTCCTGGTGCGCAATCTGCGCGACGCCATCACCAAGGCGGCACCCTTCCTCTACCCGGACTCCGATCCTTACCTGGTGGTGCTCGACGGGCGCCTGGTGTGGGTGCAGGACCTGTACACGGTCACCGATCGGTTCCCCTACTCCACGCCGGCAGGTGAGGTGGCGGCGACCGCCCAGGGGATCCCCGCCACCGGGCGGCTGAGCCGGTTGAATTCCACCCTCCCCGCCGACTTCAACTACATCCGCAACTCGGTCAAGGCCACGGTGGATGCCTACGACGGCACGATGCGGTTCTACGTGGTCGACGACACCGACCCGCTGATCCGGGCGTATCGGTCGATCTTCCCCGACCTGTTTTCCAACCGCGACGAGATGCCCACCGGGCTCACCGGGCATCTGCGCTTCCCCGAGGATCTATTCCGGGTGCAGTCCGACGTGTACACCCGGTACCACGTCACCGACTCTCGCGTGTTCTTCAACAACGGCGACCCCTGGCAGATCGCCCGCGATCCCTCCACCACGCCGCGCGACGAGATGCGGGTGGCGTTCACGGAGGCGAGCCGGCCGATGGTCCCCTACTACCTGCTCATGTCGCTGCCCGGGGAGGAGGACCTCTCCTACCTGGCCCTGCAGTCCTTCACCGCCGCCACCCGGCCCAACATGGTCTCGTTCCTGGTGGCCAAGTCCGATTTCGACGAGTACGGCGACTTGATCGACTTCCAGTTGCCCCGGGACTCCTTCGTGGACGGCCCGGGACAGGTGGGGGCTCGAATCAACCAGAACCCCGACATCGCCCAGCAGTTCACCCTGCTCGATCAGCAGGGCTCCCAGGTGATCCAGGGCAACATGCTGGTGGTGCCGATCCAGGAGTCGATCATCTACGTGCAGCCGATCTACATCGCGGCGCGCAGCGCCGCAGGGACGGGCACCAGCAGCACCGCGCTGCCCGAGTTCAAGTTCGTGGTGGTCGCCTTTGGGGACCGCATCGCCATGCGGGACACCCTGGCCGAGGCGCTGGCTGCGGTGTTCGGAGACGCCCCGGTGGTCGACGATCCCACCGACCCCGGCGACGACCTCCCCGACGACGTCACCGCGGCAGTGACCGAATTGCTCATCCGGGCCGACGCCGCCTTCGGCCGGGCCGAAGCCGCCCTGCGCAGTGCCGACCTCGCCACCTATCAGGAAGAGGTGGAGGAGGCGCAGCGGCTCATCGCCCAGGCGCAGGCGCTGCTGGAAGAGGCGTTGGGACAGTAGCTGCCAGCTGCCAGCCAGATCTATAGACCGTAAGGAACGCGTCCGCTCGGCCGCGCCGCGCGTCAAGAGCCCGTAAGGACGCTTGCACCCTCCCCACCGGCGCCGTACACCAGGGGTATGGCAGATGTGCTCGTGGTGCTGGCAACCATCGGGTTCTTCGCCGGTTGTGGGGCGTATGTGACCCTGTGTGAGCGGATCATCCGCGCCGAGACCGCGGAGTCGACCGGGGAGCGGGGCTGAGATGACCTGGCTCGATGAAGTGATCCTCGGGGCCTCCGGCCTCACCCTGCTCTACTTCACGGCAGCCTGGGCCGGCTCGTTCGTTGAGCGCGTGGTATCGCTGACCCACCTGCGGGCGAGAGGCGATCGGAGTGCAGGTCCGACCACGACGCCGGGGCGCGTGTGAGATGACCTGGGTCGATGTCGTGTCGCTGATCGTCGCCATCGCGCTGTTGGGCTACCTGGTGCTGGTGCTGATCGTCCCGGAGCGTTTCTGATGGACCTCGCCGGGTGGCTGCAGCTGGGATTGCTCCTGTGCCTGGTGGTCGGGCTCACCCCGGTGCTCGGGGGCCATCTGGCCGGGGTGTTCGGCGATGGCCCGGCGCGGGGTGACCGGGCCTTCCTCCCAGTCGAGCGCACCGTGTACCGGCTCGTCGGGGTCGACCCGAAGCGTGAGCAGCGCTGGACGGGGTATGCCCTCTCGCTCCTGGCGTTCTCGGTGGCGTCGATCCTCGGCCTGTTTGCGATCCTGCGGCTCCAGGGCGAGCTCCCGTTCAATCCGGACGGCTGGCACGGGTTGCCGCCGGCCCTGGCCTTCAACACCGCGGTCTCGTTCGTCACCAACACCAACTGGCAGAACTACGGCGGCGAGGCGACCATGTCGCACTTCTCGCAAGCAATCGGTCTGGCCACCCAGAACTTCGTCTCCGCCGCCGCCGGGCTGGCGGTGCTGGCGGCACTGATTCGGGGACTGACCCGCCGCCGCTCCGACACGGTGGGCAACTTCTGGGTGGACCTCACCCGGGTCACCGTTCGGGTGCTGCTCCCGCTGAGCATCGTGCTTGCGCTGGCGCTCGCCTCCCAGGGGGTAGTGCAGAACCTCGACGCCTCGACTCAGGCGGTGACCCTCGAGGGCGCCGGGCAGGTGATCCCGGGAGGCCCGGCGGCCTCCCAGGTTGCCATCAAGGAGCTCGGCACCAACGGCGGCGGCTTCTTCAACACCAACTCCTCGCATCCCTTCGAGAACCCCAACGGTGTCACCAACTTCCTGGAGACCCTGGCCATGGTGGTGATCGCCTTCGCCTGCACCGGCGCCTACGGGCGGATGGTGGGCGATCGCAGGCAGGGCCGCGTGGTGTTCGTGGTGATGCTGGTGTTGTGGTTGGGCTCGGTGGGCACCGCGGTGTGGGCCGAGACCCAGGGCAACCCCGGCCTCGCCGCCATCGGAGCGGATCAGACGGTGGGTTCGGATTCCCCCGGGGGCGCTCTCGAGGGCAAGGAGGTGCGCTTCGGGCCGGCGACGTCCGCGCTCTGGGCGGCCTCGACCACCAGCACCTCCAACGGCTCCGTGAACGCCATGCACGACTCGCTGACCCCGGTCGGGGGCCTGGTGACGCTGACGAACATGCTCATGGGTGAGGTCAGCCCCGGCGGGGTCGGCGTCGGGCTCACCGGGATGCTGGTGTTCGTCATCCTCACGGTGTTCATCGCCGGGCTCGTCGTGGGACGCACCCCGGAGTACCTGGGGAAGAAGATCCAGGCGGGCGAGGTCAAACTCGCGGTCCTGCACGTGCTCGCCATGCCGCTCGTGGTGTTGGGGTTCACCGCGGTGGCGGTGCTCCTCCCCGATGCCCTCGCCTCGCGGCTCAACCCGGGGCCGCACGGGTTCTCAGAGATCCTCTACGGATTCGCCTCTCCGGGCAACAACAACGGTTCCGCCTTCGGCGGCCTCACCAGCGACACCGCGTTCTACAACTCCACCCAGGCGATCGCCATGCTCGTGGGCCGGTTCCTGCTGATCGTGCCCGTACTCGGGTTGGCGGGCAGCCTGGGTCGCAAGCCGGTGGTGCCGGCGTCGTCGGGCACCTTCCCGACGCACACTCCGCTGTTCGGGGTCCTGCTCGTCGGAGTGGTCGTGATCGTGGCGCTCCTCACCTTCTTCCCCGCCCTCGCCCTGGGACCGATCGGGGAGGCACTCGGCTGATGGCGCGCACCCCCGCCCCGCTCTTTCAGGCCGCCATCGTCCGCAACGCCATCCGACGCGCCTTCTTCAAGCTCGATCCCCGGATCATGGTGCGCAACCCGGTGATGTTCGTCGTCGAGGTCGGGGCGGTGATGACCACCGCGCTGTGGGTCCGCGACCTCGGCGGTGCCGAGTCGGGCTTCGGTGGCCAGATCGTGCTGTGG
>DNGH01000010.1 GCA_003486285.1 Actinomycetota bacterium | reverse complement strand
CGGGGCCCCTGCATCAGCTGCAAATAGTCGACCACGACGAGGCCAAGACCCTCGCGGCGCTTGAGACGGCGGCACTTGGCCCGGATGGCGGTGACGGAGAGGGCGGCACCGTCGTCGACGTAGAGCTTCAACTCATAGAGGCGGGACGACGCCTGGCTGAGGCGGCGCCACTGATCCATGTCGAGGTTGCCGGTCTTGATCTTCGACGAGTCCACCGAGGCCAAGGCGGAGAGGAGCCGGTGGATGATCTCCTCCTTGCTCATCTCCAGGGTGAAGAACGCCACCGGCGACTCGGTGGCGACGTGGGTGGCGATGTTGAGCGCCAGCGTGCTCTTGCCCATCCCGGGACGGGCGGCGATCACCACCAGGTTGGCGGGGTGCAGTCCGGCGAGGAGTTGATCGATGCGGACGAATCCGGTGGGGATTCCAGTGACGTCGCCGCCGGTCGTGCCCAACTCCTCGATCCGCTCCAGGGTGGCGTTGAGCATCGGACCGATGGCGACCAGGCCCTCGCCGATGCGGCGCTCGGCGACGGCGAACACCTCGGCCTCGGCACTGTCCAGCACCTCGTCGATCGGCATGTCGCCCTTGAGGGCGAGCGCCCCCACCTCACCACCGGCGCGCAGCAGGCGGCGGCGAGCCGAGGTCTCATCGACGATGCCGACGTAGTACTCGATGTTGGAGGTCGAGGGGACCGCCTCCATCAGCCGGGTGATGAAGCCGACCCCGCCGATGCGGTCCAGCCACTCCCGGCGCCGCAGCCAGTCGGCCACGGTGATCGGGTCGATCGGTTGGTTGCCGTCGAACAGCGCGGTGACGGCCTCCCACACCGACTGGTGGGCCGGCTTGTAGAAGTCGTCGGGCTTGAGGACCTCGAGCGCCAAGTTGGCGGCGTCGGCCGAGAGCATCACCGCACCGAGGACGGACTCCTCGGCATCGATGTTGTGAGGAGCGCCCCCGCCGGCGGTCGTCCGGATGCTCTCGAGCGCAGTCATATCCTCCTCAGGCGGGGATCACATCCAGCGTGAGCTGGATCTCGACCTCCGGATGGGCCCGCACGGTCACCTGGTGGAGGCCGATCTCCTTGATCGGCCCCGCCAGCCGCAACTGCTCATGGGCAACGGTCACCCCGGTGTACTTGGCGATGGCCTCGGCCACGTCGCGCACCCCGATCGAGCCGAACAGGCGGCCCTCGTCGGCGGCGCGCGCCGCCACCACCACGGTGGTGCCGGAGAGGGCCTGCGCCATCTCCTCGGCGGACTCGAGCGCCCTCCGCTCCACCTCGGCGCGGGTGGCCCGGATCTTCTCGGCATCCTTGAGGGCGCCGCGGGTTGCGGCCATCCCCAGGGAGCGGGGCACCAGGTAGTTGCGGGCGTAGCCGGCGGCGACGTCGACGACGTCGCCGCGCAGCCCGAGTTCGGGGACGTCCTGAATGAGTATGAGCTTCATTTGCCGAGGTAGGGCAGGAGCGCCATCTCGCGTGCCGACTTGATCGCCGCGGCGACCTTGCGCTGGCACTGGGGGCAGGTACCGGTGACCCGCGACGAGCGAATCTTGGCGCGGTCGGACATGAACCGGCGCAACAGCGCCAGGTCCTTGTAGTCGACCTTGCCGTCGTGCTGCGTGCAGATCACGCAGACCTTGGGCTTCGCCTGGCCGCGGCGCGGCCGCTCGGGCGCCCGCCGCTTCGGCTTGCCCGGAGCGTTCTTCTTTCTAGGCATCGATCCTCCTGGGGAAGTTCAGTTCTTTAGAAGGGAGCCTCGTCGGGCTCCCATTGCTCGCGGGCCACCGGGGCTGCCGGGGTGCTCGCCGGGGCGGCGCCGCCGCCGAAGGAATCGCCAGCACGCGGGGACCGGGTCACCGCCGCGGTGGCCCAGCGCAGGGACGGGCCGATCTCGTCGATCGACACCTCGACCACCGAGCGCTTCTCGCCCTCGGCGGTCTCCCAGTTCCGCTGCTCGAGGCGGCCGGTCACGATGACCCGCATGCCCTTCTGCAGCGACTCGGCGGCGTTCTCGGCGGCGTCACGCCACAGCGTGCCGCCGAAGAACGAGGTGTCCTCCTGCCAGTTCCCGCTCTTGTCCTGCCAGCGGCGATTCACCGCAAACCGCAGCCGGGCCATGGCCAGGCCGTTGGCGGTGAAACGCAGTTCCGGATCGTCGACCAGGTTTCCGATGAGCGTCACGTGATTCGCTGCCATGTGTCTTTACCTCTTGGCGCAATCGTTGGTATTGATAAGACCCATCATGGGGTCCGGGTGTGACACTCGCCGCTACTCAGGGCGGAAGAACTTGTGCCGGACCACCTGGTCGGACAAGCTCAACGCCCGGTCGATGTCGATGATCGCGTCGGGTTCGGCTTCGAACTGGAGCACCGAGTAGAAGCCCTCGGTGAGATGGTTGATCTCGTAGGCGAATCGCCTCTTGCCCCAGAAGTCGTCCTTCTTCATCTCGGCGCCTCGTTCGGTGAGGGCACTGGAGACGCGTTCGACTTCCCGTCGGACATCGGCTTCGGCCATCTCAGGCCGAAAAATGGTCATCAACTCGTAGGTGCGCACGATGCGCTCCACCTCCTTCGGACACTCGCATCTGGCGAGAGGCCCCCTCTCAGGGGCAGGTTGGGGAAGGCGGGCAGTGTATCGCGAGGAGACGCCAGACGCCAGACGCCAGAGGCCATGGGCCGGGTGCCGGGTGCCAGAGGCCGAGTGCCAGGTGCCAGGTGCCAGGTGCCAGGTGC
>DNGH01000108.1 GCA_003486285.1 Actinomycetota bacterium | reverse complement strand
CCCGCGACCGACAGGTAGCGCAGATCGTCGACCCCGATCAGGTCTGCGACGCGCTCGACCGAGCCGGCGCGATTGATGACCAGCTCGTCGCGGTCGGGCATGTCGATTCCCAGGTAGCACGGCCAGGCCAGTGGGGGGCTGGCAATGCGCATCATCACCGCGGCGGCTCCGGCGTCGCGCACCATCTGGACGATCTGGCGGGAGGTATTGCCGCGGACGATCGAGTCGTCGACGAGGATCACTCGCTTGCCCCGAACCGCCTCCTTGATGACCGACAGCTTCAACTCGACCTGGGCCATGCGGGAGTCCTGATCGGGGAGGATGAACGTCCGCCCGACGTAGTGGCTGCGGAGGATCGCCTTCTCGTAGAGCACCCCGCTCCGCCGCGAGTACCCGATCGCGGCCGGGACTCCCGAGTCCGGGACCGGGATCACGATGTCGGCCGGCGGGGCACCGGAGGCGGCATCGGCGTCGGCGAGTTCCATCCCCATCCGGATTCGAGCGCCGTTGACCGACTGTCCGAAGGCGGTGGAGTTGGGCCGGGAGAAATAGACGAGCTCGAAGATGCAGGGGCTCGGCTCGGCCCTGGGGAGCAGCTGGGAGGCGGTGACCCCGTCGGGGCCGATGGTGACCAGCTCGCCGGGCTCGATCTCCCGTACGTAGTCGGCGTGGAGCACGTCGAGAGCGCAGGTCTCGGAGGCGATCACCCACCCCCCCTTCATCTCGCCGAGGACGAGGGGGCGCAGCCCGTTGGGATCGCGCAGCGCATAGAGAGTGCCGTTGCACAACATCGTCAGCGAATAGGCCCCGATGGCCAAGTCCGCCATGTACCGCAATGCACCGGGAAAGTCGGGGGCTTGTGACCGGGCGATCAAGTGGACGAGCAGCTCGGTGTCGAGCGAGGTGGCGACCAGTGAACCCTGGGCCTGGAGGTCGGTGCGAAGCTCGGCGGCGTTCTTGATGTTGCCGTTGTGCGCCAACGCCAGCTGTCCATAGGGCGTGTTGGCGACGAAGGGCTGGACGTTCTTCTCGCGGCCGACCGTCGAGTAGCGGCAGTGACCGACGGCGCGGGTCCCGGGCATGTCCTCGACCCGGCGAAACGGCAGACCCTCGGTGATGAGGCCCTCGCCCTTCTCCACATGCAGGGCACCGTCGGCGCCGGACGAGGCGATGCCGGCGGCCTCCTGGCCGCGGTGCTGCAGTTCGAACAGGGCGCGGTGCGCCAGCGGCGCGGCCGCGCTCTCGCTGTACACGGCGACCACCCCGCAGGCTTCCCGCAACTTGTCGAGCGGGACCCCGATCATTCCGGCCCCTCGGCAAACGACGCCGCCAGCACCGCCAGGGGCAGGTCGATCAGACCGTCGATGGCGAGGCGATCGCCGCCCATGCTTCCCACCGCCGCCACCGCGATCCCGCCTGCCGTGCCGGCCGCGATCACCGCCGCGGCCTCATCCGGGCGCACCGTGATCCAGGCGGCACCGGGTCCCTCTCCGAACAGCGCCCAGTCGGGACGGTCGCCCCATTCCGCGGCGACGGTGGCACCGATGCCGCTGCGGAGGCACAGCTTCGCCAGCGCCACCGCCAGACCACCCCGTGCCGCATCCTTCGCCGCCCGGATCCGACCCAGGGCGCACTGGGCGACCAGGAGATCGGCGAGGCTGCGATCAGCGGCAAGGTCCACCACCGGAACCGGGCCGATGCGGCCAACGGTCATGAGACGGCCGTAGGCGGCATCGCCTGGATCTGCCGGTGGCACTCCGGCGAGAAGCAACACCTCTCCAGCAGCCGCTGTCGGGGAGGGGATCCGGTCGATGTCGCCGATGACTCCGACCATGCCGATCATCGGCGTCGGCGGGATCGCTCCCGCGGGCGACTCGTTGTAGAGCGAGCAGTTGCCTCCGGTGACCGGGATGCCGAGGGCGCGCAACCCATCGCCCAGACCCCGGATCAGCCCGTCGAGCCGGGCGAATTCGACCGGATCGGAGGGCGACCCGGCGTTGATGCCGTCCGATACCGCAACCGCGGCGGCTCCGACAC
Source organism: Actinomycetota bacterium (assembly GCA_003486285.1). Lineage (GTDB taxonomy): Bacteria > Actinomycetota > Acidimicrobiia > Spongiisociales > UBA11373 > UBA11373. Next base: position 1,274 of record DNGH01000108.1, on the reverse strand, counting down.
ACCCCAGGTTGCGGAGGGCCTCGCCGAGCAGAGCCTGGGTGCCGCGGTAGGGATCGGCGGCACACCCCGCGCCGCCCCCCACGAGGCTGATGGCGTACCCCGCCGACGAACCCGGCAACTTCTGCACCGCGGCCTCGCCCCGACCCGGGCCGCGCACCGTGCGGTTGCCCACGGTCTGGTCGTAGCGCTCGTACAGCCAGGAGAGATCGGCGACACCGGGGGCGGAGAGGAGGTCGAGGAGCACCGCCCCCAGGTCGGAGGGCACCGGGAAATCGGGATAGGGCCGGTTGGGGGGGAGGGCGCCGACCTCCCAGCGCTGCGGCGGGGTCCCGTCGGCGACCAGGGCCGCGGGAAGATCGACCACGGTCTCACCGTGGTGTCGCACCCGCAGCCGCCCCGAATCCGTGACCACCCCGCACACCGCCGCCTCGACTCCGTGCGACCGGAAGTGGGCCAGGGCAGCATCGACATCGCGCGGTTCCACCACGAGCATGAACCGCTCCTGCGACTCGGAGAGGAGGATCTCGAATGGCTCCATCCCGGGCTCGCGCTGCGGCACGGCGGCGAGTTCCACATCGAAGCCGCTTCCGCCGGCGGCCGCCATCTCCGACGTGGCACAGGCGATGCCGCATGCCCCGAGGTCCTGACAGGCGACCAGGCCCTCGCCGAAGCCGAGCATCGCCTCCATCAACTTCTTGCCCATGAAGGGGTCGCCCACCTGGACGTGAGAGCGGCGGGCCGCGTGCTCGTGGCTCTCCCCCAGCGCCTCGGAGGCGAAGGCGGCGCCGAGAATGCCGTCGCGGCCGGTGCTGGCCCCGACGATGAGTAGGAGGTTTCCCGGCCCGGTGGCGGCGGCGGTGCGCATGGCGTCGTGGCGGACCAATCCGGCGGCGAGGGCATTGACGAGCGGATTCCCTTCGTAGCCGGGGTCGTAGACGGTGAGGCCCCCGACGTTGGGCACGCCGTAGGAGTTGCCGTATCCGCCGATGCCGGCGACGACGCCGTCTTGGAGCCAGCGGGTGCGGGGGGTCGCCGCGTTGCCGAAGCAGAGGGCATCCATCACCGCGACCGGCCTGGCCCCCTGGGCGACCACGTCGCGCAGGATCCCCCCGACTCCGGTGGCCGCCCCCTGATAGGGCTCGACGGCGCTGGGATGATTGTGACTCTCGATCTTGAAGGCGAGGCCCCAGCCCTCACCCACGTCCACGCACCCGGCGTGGGACCCCGGCCCGGCGAGGATCCGGGGACCGGTGCCGGGCAGGGTCGACAGCAGG
>DNGH01000186.1 GCA_003486285.1 Actinomycetota bacterium | reverse complement strand
GTCGACGTCCACCTCGACTACCTCGGCTTCGACATCCCCGACGTCTGGGTGGTCGGCTACGGACTCGACTTCGCCGAGCGCTACCGGACCCTCCCGCGCATCTGCGCGATGAAGCAGCCCTGAGGAAGTCTCCAGTCCCCAGTCACCAGTCTCCAGTCGGATAGGTTGTACTCCTCCGATCGCGATTGGTGTCTGACTGACGACTGACGACTGACGACTGGACCCAGATGGACCTTTCACTCCCAGCAGACCTGATCCGCACCCTCTCCTCCCGGCTCGACTCCGACGACGAGGCTCGGGCGGCGTTTCCCGGGGAGACCGGGGCGCGCCAGCCGGTGCACACCGTCTACGGCGGCGCCCAGTTGTTCCAGCCCGATTCGGCGCAGCGGCTGGGGGAGGCGGCCCTGCGGGCACTCGAGGCGCATGCCCCCGATCCCGCCACCCTGGCGGTGGCGCTGGGCCGGCCGGCCGACGATCCGATCGTGGCGGCGCTCTATCCGCGGGTCGTGGAGAAGCTGCGGCGCGAACCGGTCGAGGACTACCGCATCGACTTCGAGGACGGTTTCGGGATTCGACCCGATGCCGAGGAGGACGCCGCCGCGGTGACGACGGCGGATGCCGTGGCATCCGGGATGGCGGCGGGCACCCTGCCCCCCTTCATCGGGATCCGCATCAAGCAGCTCAGCCCGGAGCTGCGGTCCCGGGCGCTGCGCACGCTCGACATCTTCATCACCCGCCTGGTCGAGCAGAGCGGCGGCCGGCTTCCGGAGCACTTCCACGTCACGCTCCCCAAGGTGATCTCGGTGGACCAGGCCGCGGTCTTCGGCGACGCCCTCGATGCGCTCGAATCGGCGCTGGGACTTCCCGCCGGGTCGATCGGGGCCGAGTTGATGATCGAGATCACCCGCTCGATCTTCGACGAGGAGGGACGCGTCAACGTCGCCCGCCTGGTGCGGGCCACCGGCCCGCGCTGCATCGCCGCCCATTTCGGCACCTACGACTACACCGCCTCGTGCCAGATCACCGCGGCCTACCAGGGCATGACCCATCCCTCCTGTGACTTCGCCCGTCACGTCATGCAGGTGTCCCTGGCCGGGACCGGGGTCTGGCTGTCCGACGGGGCGACCAACGTGCTCCCGGTTGCGATCCACCGCGGGGACCGGCTCACCGCCACCCAACTGCAGGAGAACCGGACCGCGGTGCACGAGGCGTGGCGCCAGCACTTCGACGAGATCCGCCACTCCCTGGTGCACGGCTTCTACCAGGGCTGGGACCTCCACCCGGCACAACTGGTGACGCGTTACGCCGCGGTGCAGGCCTTCTTCCTGGAGAGCCTCGATGCCGGGGCGGCCCGTCTCGCCAACTTCGTGGAGAAGGCGACCCAGGCGACGCTGGTGGGCGACGTCTTCGACGATGCCGCCACCGGCCAGGGACTGCTCAACTTCTTCGCCAGGGCCATCAACAGCGGGGCGATCTCCGAGGAGGAGGCCGCGGTGCGCACCGGGGTGACGCTGGAAGAGCTGCGAGGCCGCTCGTTCCTGCAGATCCTCGCCAATCGCCGCGGCAGGTAGTCACCCGAGCACGGCGGCTCGAGTTCTGGCAGGATCCTCCTCCTCGGCCGGGAGGGGGCCCATGGGCGAGGAGCTGGCGGGCAGGTGCGGAGGGCGGCGATGAAGCGCGCCGCCCTCCTCCTCATCCACGGGATGGGTGAGCAGGTTCCGTGGCAGGAGCCCGACGCGGTGGTGCAGGGCCTGACCCGGCGCTACATGTCGCGGCCGGCTCCGGCTCCGGGCGACGCGCCCCAGGTGGACCTCCAGGGGGTGGAGTTGCACTACCTCGTGGAGCGCACCGCCTCCGCACCGCCTCGCACCACACCGGTGATTCGCATCGGCCTCAAGTCGTCGCGCCGCCGGCGCAGCCGCTTCGACTCGATCGACGTCCACCAGGTGTACTGGGCGGATCGTCCCCAGGGCATCGTCTCGTGGGCGGCGGTGGCCAGGTGGATCCTCGCCTCGGCATTCGCCCCGGTGCTGCACTGGCCGCGCAACGCCGCCGCCATCGTGCAGGAGCGGGAGTGGGGGAGGCGTTGGCCCTCGGTGGGCAGGCTGCTGCTCGAGATGCTGTTCGCGGTCGGGGTGCCCGCCCTGGGGGTGGCCCTGGTGGCGACGGTGCTGCTGGCGGGGCGCGGCCTGGTGCAGATGGGCATCGAGGCGCGCGACGCCATGGCGACGCTCGGACTCGCCGATGGCGCCGGGTTGCTCGCGGTCCTGGTGTTCGCCGCCGCAGCCCTCTCTGCCCTGGTCGGCTCGTACCGGGTGCTGCGGCGGGCGCGGCAGGAAGAGGACCTGGTGCGGATGGCGGTGGAACGGACCCGGCGTCTCGTCGCCGAGGCCCCGGAGCGGATCTCCCGTCTGCGCCTGTGGGCGCTCCTCTCCATCGCGGGAGCCGCGGTGCTCGGTCTTGCGACCTGGGCGGTGGCCCGCTGGATCGATCCGTGGGATCTGATCCGGGCCACCTCCGCGCAACTGGGATGGGTGTGGTGGAAGGTGGCACTGATCGGCGTCGGGGTCTGGCTGAGCCGGTTCCTGGTGCGGTCGGTTGGAGACGTCGCGGTCTACGCGCTCGGCGCCGACCCGCGCCATCGCTTCGCTACGGCCCGGCGCGACATCCTCGACCGCGTCGCCGCCCAACTCGCCCGCCTGGAGAAGGAGTACGACGAGGTGTTCGTGGCCGGGCACTCGCTGGGAAGTGTGATCGCCTACGACGCCCTCAACGAACGCGTCGCCCTCGACTGGGCCCGCCACCGCAAGAAGGGCGCCCCCAAGATCAGTGGCTTCCTCGCCTTCGGGTCGCCGCTCGACAAGTTCTACTACTTCTTCCGTCGCCAGAGCTTTGGCAAGCCGGTGCTGGAGCAGATCGAATCGGCCAGCACGTTCCTGTGGAAGAAGGGCTCGGGCCGCCGCTATGGGGAGGTGGAGTTCGAGCGGTACCAGCCGCCCCAGACGGTGGCGCGGTTCTGGGTGGCGTGGTCGCCGCTCGACGTGCTCGGCCACAAGGTGGATCACTACCTGCCGCATCACCAGGAGCGGTTCTGGTACTTCACCCCGCACAACTGGCACAGCGGCTTCTGGAAGGATCCCCGCTTCTACGGGCTCATGGTCGACTGGATCGAAGCCGGCGCCATCCGCACCCCGAGGCCGCCGGCCCGCCAGGGACGCTCGGCGCAACCGGTTCCCCAGCAGGAGTTCGTGCAGCAGGCGGTGGCGGACCTGCCCTCGTATGAACTGCTGAC
>DNGH01000168.1 GCA_003486285.1 Actinomycetota bacterium | reverse complement strand
CGGGCTCGGGCCGCTCGGTCTCGAAGCCGACGGGGTGATGTGGTCGTTCGCCACCGACTTCGCCCGGGAGATCGGGGTTCCGCCGGTGGCGAGTCCCGGTGCCGTCGAGCGGCTGCGGCGGCGCAAGGACGCTGAGGAGGTCGCCGCCCTCGCTGCGGCCGCCGCCGCCGGTGATGCGTCCCTTGCCGACCTGCGCCGGCTGGCACAGCCGGCCACCTCCGAGCGCGAGCTGGGGTGGGCCCTGATCGATGCGATGCGCGCTGCCGGCGCCGAGAGTGCCACCTGGGAGCCCATCGTCGCCGCCGGGGCGGGAGCCTCGATCCCGCACTACCGCTCGGGGCGCCAGCCGATCGGCAACGGCCTGCTCCTCCTCGACTACGGATGCGTCTCCGACGGCTACCACTCCGACATGTCGCGTACCGTGTGGCTCCACGGTGAACCCGACGCCGAGATGCGGCGGGTGTACCAGGCAGTCCTGGAATCGCAGGAGGCTGGCATCGCCGCGATCGCCCCTGGCGTCGCCTGTCACGCGGTCGACGAGGCCAGCCGCGCCGTTCTGCGCCAGTACGGCTACGAGGAGCACTTCCTCCACAGCACCGGCCACGGGGTCGGCCTGGAGATCCACGAGCCGCCCTGGGTGCGCCGCGGCAATGACGACTTACTCGCCGAGGGTGACGTGGTCACGGTCGAGCCCGGGGTCTATCTTCCCGGCGTCGGCGGGGTGCGCATCGAGGACATGGTCGTTGTGACGGCCTCCGGGCCCTCCGTCCTCACCCACTCGCACAAGGAGTTCCAGATCCCATGATTTCGACCAACGACGTCAAGCCGGGGATGACCCTCGATCTCGAGGACGGCATCTTCCAGATCGTCGAGTATCAGCACGTCAAGCCGGGCAAGGGCCGGGCGTTCGTGAAGATGAAGTTGAAGAACATCGAGAGCGGCGTGGTGGTGGAGCGGACCTTCCGCGCCGACGAAAAGGTGGAGCAGGCCATCATCGAGCGCCGGGCGTACCAATACCTGTTCAGCGACCACCTCGGGTTCCACTTCATGGACGTGGAGGAGTACGGGCAGGTCACCCTCGACGCGGGACAGGTGGGCAATGCCGCCTCCTACCTCAAGGATGGCGATCAGGTGAACCTTGCGTTCTACGACGGGCGTCTCGTCGGCCTGGACCTGCCCGTTTCGGTGGAACTGCTCATCGTGGAGTCCGAGCCGGGGGTCAAGGGCGACCGTTCCTCGGCCGGCACCAAGCCGGCGCGCCTCGAGACGGGCCTGGTGGTGCAGGTGCCGCTGTTCGTGAACCAGGGAGACCGTATCAAGGTCGACACCAGGACCGGGGCCTACATGACCCGGGTGTCGTGAGTTCGGCCGAGGCGCGCGACCAGGCCCTGGTGGCTCTCTACGAGGCCGACCAACGCCGCCAGGATCCCGACGTCGCCGAGGTGACCCGGCGGGCTGCGGAGATGGCCGCGGGGGTGTGGGCAGAGCGTGACGCCCTCGACATCGCCCTCGGGGCGACCGCGACCGGATGGCGGGTCGAGCGGATGCCACCGGTCGACCGCAACATCCTCCGGCTGGCCCTGTGGGAATTGCGGCACCGTCCGGGGACTCCGGTTGCAGTGGTGATCTCGGAGGCGGTCCGGCTCGCCAAGACCTACTCGACGGCGCGCTCGGGCGGCTTCGTCAACGGTGTCCTGGCGCGTCTCGTGGGAGAGCGCACCACCGAGGAGGTGTGAATGGTCGAAAGCTATGTCCGGCTCGATGCCAGGACCGCCGAGGAGGGATACCTCCAGGCGAAGTCCTGGGCCGGGGCGGCGGGCGCCGCGATCGATTCCGCCCTGTTGTTCGGTGTCGGACCGGCGGTGATCGGAGCTCTCGACGAACTCGGTCCGGTGCTGGTGATCCCGCCGCTCTCGGGTTCGCCGGCCGCGGTAGGGGCGGCGGCGGAGCGACTGGCTCGCTTCGGTGCCTCGTGGATCACGGTGGCATCCAACTCCGGTGTCGAGGCGATGCGGGCTGCGGTGGCCGCCGTCGCCGGTGCCGGCTGCCGGGTCGCCGTCGAGACGCTTCCGGTGGGGATCGACGATGCCGCCGCCGCAGCCTTGGTGGGTTCGGCCCGGGGCCGGCACGTCTCCCGTCTGGTGGCTGCGGGAGCCGGTGCCGGAGTGGATGGTGTGGTGTGTGCCTGGGGAGACCTTGGTGTGGTCGCCCAGGTGGCTCCCGGGCTGATCCGGATCCTGGACCCCGGCGACGGGGAGGCGAGATGGGCCGATGCGGTGGCGCGGGGGGCCGGAGTGCTGGTGCTCCCCGACGCCGCGGCGTTGCATGCCCTCGGCCCGGCCCGCGGTGAGGAGGCCAGGCCTTCCGGGCGCAGTCGGCGCCGGCGATAGAGTCGATTCGAGGAGGAAGCTGATGGCTGGACCACCGAATCTCTCGGACGAGGACCGCGCCCGCGCCCTGGCGAAGGCCGCCGAGGTACGCCGGGTGCGGGCCCAGGTGCGTGAGGCGCTCCGGACCGGTGGGCTGACGCTCGCCGAAGTCCTGGACCGGGTGGGCGAGGAGGGCATCGGAGGCATCAAGGTGAAGGCGGTACTGACCGCCCTCCCCGGACTGGGCAAGGTGAAGTCGTATCGGCTCATGGAGGCAATCGGCATCGCCGAGAACCGGCGGTTGCGCGGCCTCGGCCCGAAGCAGAAGGAGGCCCTCCTCGCCTCCTTCTCATGACCGGCCCCTCGGACGGCTGATCGTCGTGTCGGGACCCTCGGGGGCCGGCAAGTCGAGCGTCGTCGAGGGGCTCGCCAAGCTGCTGCCCTTCCACTTCTCGGTGTCGATGACGACTCGAGAAGCCCGACCCGGGGAGGTCGAAGGTGTCGACTATCGATTCGTCGATCGCCGGCGCTTTCAGGAGGCGGTCGCGGCCGGGGACCTGGTCGAGTGGGCGGAGTACGGAGGCAACCTCTACGGGACGCCCTGGGACGAGGTCACCGGTCCGCGGCATCGTGGCCAAGACGTCCTGCTCGACATCGAGCTGGTCGGGGCGCGCAACGTGAAGCACGCCTATCCCGAGGCCATCATGATCTTCATCGCTCCGCCGGACCTCGCCGAACTGGAGCGGCGCCTGCGGGCGCGGGGCGATACCTCCGACGCCGACATCGCCCGAAGGCTCGAGGTGGCTCGCCTGCAGATGGCCGAGGCACCCGGCCTGTTCGAGCACCTCGTGGTCAACGACGACCTGGGTGCCGCAGTGGGGCAGGTCGCCGGTATACTCGGTGTCGTTCCCGACCCTGGTGGCCCTTCATGATGATCGATCCGCCCATCGAGACCGTGCTCGAACGCACGGGCGAGCGCTTCACCCTCGTGGTGCTGGCCGCCCGGCGGGCGCGTCAGATCAACTCGTACTTCAACCAGCTGGGCGACGGGATCGGTGGATACGTTCCGCCGCAGGTGCACTCCCTGTCGCGCAAGCCGCTTTCGATCGCCTTCGAGGAGATCGCCGCCGACAAGGTCGTCGTCGACGCCGGCGAGTAGCGCGATGCTCGGCGGACGCAGCGTCCTCCTCGGAGTCACCGGTGGGGTCGCCGCATTCAAGGCCGCCTATCTGGCACGCCGCCTCGTCGAATCGGGAGCCACGGTCCGCGTCATCATGACCCGGGCGTCCCTGGAATTCATCGGGCCGCAGACCATGGCCGCCATCACGGGATCGCCCCCGTACACAGAGCTGTTCGGCACCGAAACCGTCTCTCCCCACACCGAGCTGGCGGCGTGGGCCGACGTGATCGTCGTGGCGCCGGCGACGGCTGCGACCATGGCCCGGATGGCGGGTGGCGAGAGCGACGACCTGCTGGTGGCCACCATCCTCGCCTTCACCGGGCCGGTGGTGGTGGCCCCGGCGATGCACACCGAGATGTGGGAGCACCCCGCCACCCGCCGCAATGTCACGGTCCTGGCCGCGGACGGCATCCATCTGGTGGGGCCCGTCCCGGGCCCGCTCGCCGGGGGCGACGAGGGCATGGGGCGCATGGCCGAGCCGGAGGCGATTCTCGAGGCCGTCATCGCCGCACTTCACGGAGGAGACCTCGCCGGCTGGTCGGTGGTGGTGAGTGCCGGCGGCACCCGCGAGCCGGTGGACCCGGTGCGTTTTCTCGGTAATCGCTCCTCGGGGAAGATGGGCAACGCCATCGCTCTGACCGCGGCGCGTCGCGGTGCGGCCGTGACCCTGGTCACCACTGCCCCGGCGCCGACGCATCCGAGGATCTCCGTGGTCCCGGTCGACACCGCGGCCGAGATGGCCGCGGCGGTGTGGGAGGCGGCCGCGGGTTGCGATGTGGCCGTGTTCGCCGCCGCCGTCGCCGACTTCCGCCCGGCAGAGCCGGCGCCGACCAAGCTGCGCCGTGCTGACGGACCTCCCGAGATCAGACTGGAGTCGACCCCGGACATCCTGGCAGGCGTGGCGGCGCTGCAGCCCCGCCCGTTCCTCGTCGGGTTCGCCGCTGAAACCGGTGGGACCGCCGCTGCCGCCGGCAAGCTCACCGCCAAGGGGGTGGACGTGCTGGTCGCCAACGACGTGACCACCCCCGGGATCGGGTTCGGGGCCGATAGCAACGCGGTGACGGTGTTCACGGCTGGCGGCTCCGAGGAGTGGCCGCGGCAATCGAAGGACGCCATCGCCAATCGGCTGTGGGATCTCGTCGTCCGGGCGCGGTCGCACTGAGCCGCGTCGTCCGCGTCGTTCCCGAGGTTCCTTCCTTTGCCGTGGACGACGGTTTCGCCTACTCGGTGCCCGAGGGGATGGAGGCCGAGGTCGGAGCGGTGGTCCGCGTTCCCCTGGGGGGACGGCGCGTGCGGGGCTGGGTGGTGGCAGTGGGGGAGCCGCCGCGGCCCCGGCTGCGGCCCATCCTGTCGCGATCCGGCGATCTGGCGGTGTTCGACGCCGCACTTCTCGGGGTGCTGCGCTGGGCAGCGATGCACTACGTGGCGCCGTTGGCAGCGGTGCTGGCGAAGACGACTCCACCGAACCTGCCGCGGGGCGTGCGCCTCGCCGCGCCGCCGCGGGGAGTCCACCGTCGTGCCCGCCTGGTGGTGGGGCCGGGACCCGCCTATGACATCATCGCCGCCGCGATCTCCCCGGTGACGGCGGCGGGGCGATCGGCGATTGTGGTGGCGGGCACCATTCCCGAAGCCGAGGCCACGGCCGAGGCCCTGTCGGCGCGTCTGGGCATCGACGTCCCGGCCGTGTCGTCGCAGCGCGGGGGAGCCGCGGCCACCGCCGCCTGGGTGCGGCTCGCCACCGCG
>DNGH01000132.1 GCA_003486285.1 Actinomycetota bacterium | reverse complement strand
GCAGGTCGAGCGGCTGCACGTTGGCGATGGCAGCCTTGATCAGCAAGCCGTGGGCCAGGGTCCGGTCGACGTCGCCGCGAGGCCGGGTAATGCGTTCGCGGGCGAAGCGCAGGGCGTCGAGGCCGTCGACGGTGGTCTGACCCTCAGTCACCAATCCGCCGGCGGCGTCGTAGGGCACCAGGAAGGCGAAGGCCGTGTAGGCGGCGATGTAGGCATCGACGAGGTCCTGGAATCCGGCGGGGCCACCCGTGACGGTCCCGAAACTGGTGTGAAAGTAGCCCTCGAGGTCGATGCCGGTCTCGAGTTCGAGAGCAGCCACGGTGGTGGCCGGACCCTTGGGTTCGCCGCCACCCTTGTCGGTCGTGGTGTGGTTGATCTGGTCGCAGGCCCCGGTGCAGTAGCCAACGGTCGCGCCGTGGGCGTAGGGAACGTGGACCACGGTGTCGCGGGGGATTCCGACGATCGCCCCGGCGGCGACGGCGGGCGACCCCGTCGGGGCCGCCACCTGGGAGATGATGTGCACCGAGTCGGCGTATGCATACAGGGGTTCCGAGGGATTGCCGTCTCGGTCGGTTCCGATCACCGCGACGAAGCGGGGGGAGTCGCCGAACCAGCGGTTGCGCCCAAAGGATCCCATGTGGGCACCAACGACTCGCCACGCCGCACCGTTGTCCGAGGCGAGGAGAATCACGTCGCTGCCGATGGTGACCACCGCGACATGGCCGTCAAAGGCGGCGGCGCCGGTGTACACCCCGTTGAGGGTGAGCGTCTTCGGGGCCGATGACAAACCGGAGAGGTTGGTGCGCAGTCCCGCAGGCAACTCGGGTGCCCGGGGAAGCTCCAGATAGAGCGACTCCACCGCATACCCCACCCCGGCGGGTGGACTGTTGCTGAGCGAGACTGCCACCCCGCTGCTGAGGGGGCCGAAGTTGCCTGCGACCGGGATCCAGTTGGTGTCACCCCAGGTGTACTCGCTGTCGGCGTTGCCTTGGCTGTTGGTGTGACGGAAGTAGAGGATCTTGCCGGAGGGCCGAAACACGGCTGGCGTGTCCACGCCGTCCACCAGGCCCCAGTCTCCGGCGACGAGGCGGTCGTTGGGGATGCCGAAGTAGAACTGGTTGTCGGCGATGCCAAAGGTGTGGCTGTTACGGAAATAGACCAGTCCGGTGGATTCGCGGTGCAGGCCGATGGTTTCGATGCCATCACCATCGAAGTCACCGACAAACGGTTTGTCCCCCGGATTGCCGAAGTAGTAGTTGAAATCGGCGATGAAGTAGCCCCCGTTCGAGCCCAGCGTGTTGGAGATGTAGACCCGGCCTTCGGCGGGCCGGTAGATCGACAGGGTGTCACAGCCATCACCATCGAAGTCTCCGGCTATCGGGATATCCCCGGGAAGTCCAAAGAAGTAGCTGACATTCGCCACCCCGAAGCTGTTGGAGTTGCGGAGGTAGGCAAACCCATCCGACTGGCGGTACAGCCCCGGGGTATCGACGCCGTCACAGTCCCAGTCACCGGTGAACGGATAGTCCCCCGGAACCCCGTAGTAGAAGATGGTGGGGTCGCCGTCGGCGTTGCGGAGATGCCACAGACCCTGCGACGGATCCACCATGCCGACGCCATCGGGCTCAAAACCCACACCCGCGGCGAGCAGCCGAGGCATTCCGGCCGCGGCCGTACCGGAGAGTGCCGGTGGCGCACCCACCGCAGCTGGTGCCGCGAGCGCAGATATCAGGCCGAGGGCCGTGGCGAGCGTGAGAGCGCGGGACCGTGTCATGACAGACCTCATCGTGGAGGACTCGATGGTGGTCCCCACGGCGGGCCATCGTACTCTGTCGTGGAACCTGTGTTCGGGTGCTCGCCGATGACGGCTCTGCCTGCGCAGTGTGTGCAGTGCCAGGGCCGGCAGCCCCCGCCGTACACTTTCCCGATGACCCGACCAACCGTTGCCATTCTCGGAGCCGGCGCCATGGGTGAGGTCTTGGCCGGAGGATTGCTCGCCGCCGGTTGGGATCCGTCGGAGTTGGTGCTGGCGGCACGCCGCGAGGAGCGTTGCCGCGAAGTGGAGCGGGCCACCGGAGTTGCCTGCCTGCTCGATCCCGCTGCGGCTGCCGCGGGTCGCGACGTGGTGGTCGTGGCAGTCAAGCCGGGCGACGTCCCGGCCCTGCTCGCGGCGTGCGCCGGTGCGATCACTTCGAGCCAGGTCGTGTTGTCGTTGGCTGCCGGAGTCCCCACCGCTCTCTTCGAGGAGACCCTTGGGGAGGTGCCGGTGGTAAGGGCCATGCCGAACACCCCGGCGCAGATCGCCCGAGCCATCACCGCCATCGCCCCTGGTGCCCATGCCGGCCCCGAAGCCGTTGCCCGGGCCCATGTCGTGCTCGGCGCCGTCGGCCAGACGATCGATCTCGACGAATCGCTCCTGGATGCGGTGACCGCGGTCTCGGGAACCGGTCCGGCGTACGTGTTCATCCTGGCCGAGGCTCTCGTCGAGTCTGCGATCCGTGAGGGCCTGCCGTGGCATGCCGCCGAACTGCTGGTGGCACAGACGATCCAGGGGGCGGGGATGCTGCTCGCCGGGTCCGATCTCAGCCCGGCGCGTCTCCGCGCCCAGGTCACGAGCCCAGGGGGCACCACGGCGGCAGCGATCCACGTCCTCGAAGAGCGGGGTTTCCGCGCCCTGGTCGAAGATGCGGTGCGCGCCGCCGCCCAGAGGTCGCGGGAGTTGGGCGAGCGTGCCGGGAGAGCCGGATGAGAGGCCTCATCGTCAAGGTCGTGCTCACCACCACCCAGTGGCGCTGGGTGCGGTGGTTGTTCACCAAGACCCGGGTGGGGCGGCGCGTCGCCCTGCGGTTTGTCGCCGGGGAAACTGTCGACGAGGCAGTGGTCGCCGTCGGGCGGCTGAATGCTGCCGGGATGACGGCGTCGATGGACCATCTCGGCGAGCACGTCACCGATGCCGCTGCGGCGCTCGCGGCGCGGGATGCCTACCTGGCGTGTATCGATCGCATCGCCGTCGAGCATCTCGACGCCAACATCTCCATCAAGCTCACCCAACTCGGCATGGGGCTCGACGACGACCTGTGTGCTCGCTCCCTGGACGAGCTCGCGGTCCGGGCCGC